>JAJYFE010000031.1 GCA_021785435.1 Planctomycetota bacterium | reverse complement strand
TTCGTGGTGAATCGTCGTCCAACGGCCGCGGGATTGCGATCCGCGCGGCTGCCCATAATATCTTTCGTGGTGAATCGTCGCTCAACGGCCGCGGGATTGCGATGCGCGCGGCTGCCCATGATGCCGTTGGCGGTTTCAGCCTCGTGGAAATGCTGCTGGCGATCGCGATTCTGGGCCTGGGCCTGATCCTGATCGCCGCGGCGTACCCGATCGCCGTGCATTGGACGGCCCAGAATGCCCACAGCACCATCGCCGAAGTCATCGCCCAGGATGCGGCAGGCATTATTCGGACGCAATGCAGCGTCACCAGCCTTGCCGACGCCCCGCCGGCCGCGCCCACGCCGAACACCACCGGCCCGGTTCCGGACTTCTCGCCAACTGCCGCGTGGGTCGGCTGGACATCCGTGCCAATCCCCGGTACGTCGCCGCAGCAGTACAGCTACTACAACGTGTTGCAGGTTCCCCAGCCCTTTGTCTCGAATTCCGCCGGCGCGTTCTACACCACCAGCAGCCCAACGCCTCCCGCCGCCATGTACTATTGGACCGCGGCGATCGTCCCCGCACCCGCCGGCGCCAGCGCCAGCTCGAGTTCCGGCACGGCTTACGATGTGTATATTTTCGTGTTCAACAAGGGGGATATGAGCAACGTTTACAACACCACGGGTGCCACCCCAGCCGGCCCGACTCTGGCGCCCCAGCTCTACGCGGGAGTCTTGGCCGACGCCGCTTTTCCGATCGGCTCGAGCGGCGTCGACCTGACGACCGGGTCGGTGTTCCGGAAGATTGTTGTCACGCCCACCAATGGCAACCCCGCGCAGTTGTGGCGCAGTGATCTCCCCGCGCCGGCCAGCACCACGACCCCTCCGGCCGATACGCTGCTCTACGCGCCCCCCGCGACGGGCCAAACCGCCAGCCCATTGGTTTATGTGTTCGTGTTTACGGTGAATTTATAATGAACATTTTCGGTTTCAAGTTTCCAGTGTTTCCCGTTACATCCCGACGGCCATCGGGACCCCGGGATTTCGGCCTCCGCGGCCTCTGCGCCTCCGCGGTAAGAACCGGTTTTACGCTCGTCGAGATGCTCGTGGCCCTGGCGATTCTGGCCGTGATGATGGCCGCGATCGGCGAAATTTTTTCCCTGGCCGGCCACGCCACCCGCCTGGGCCAGGCCACGCTGAAAGTCATGGCCAACGTGCGGGCCGTGCAGGCCCAATTGGCCAAGGATCTCGGCAATCTGGATACCGGCGGCTATCTGATTATTCGGCAGGAAAATTATGCACCGCTCTGGAATCCGGGCGGAGCGAGTCCCGGGATCCAATACCAGCCCGGCGACGAAGTTGCTTACGGCAGCAGCTATTATTATTGCACCAAGGCGAACGCCGCCGCCGCGGCCAACCAGCCCGGCACGGGGGCGGCGTGGCAGCAGTATTGGACGCCGCTCAACATCACGCTCGCCTGGACCAGCGGCACGTCATACACCGCGGGCGAAGAGGTCGTGTACGACGGCGCCAACTACCTCTGCATACAAGCAAACACGGCATCGGCGGCCAACGAGCCCGGAACGGCGGGGGGGGCGCCCTACTGGAGCCCACTGCCTCCCGTTTGGCGTGCCGATCAGCTGACCTTCCTTGCCAACGGCAATTTCCAGAGCCGCACGGGCAACAGCACCGGCTCGCTCGTGGATTATGTCACTTCCAGTTCCGCAGCGGTGTGGTATGGGCAGCTAATCGCCCAGAACGCCACGACTGCCCCGACGGCGGGATCACCGCTGGTCTACTGGCCGCAGGATGCGGCATACCCGTCCAGCCCGGCCTGGCTTGTCAGCGGGGATTATCCGTCCGGCGAAAACGCCGGCGATTTCTACCTCGGCCGCCGGGTGCTGTTATTGGTTCCGTCGGTGCCGCCCGCGCTCGGCGCCTACGCGGCGTATTCGAACACCACCTTCGGAACTCCAGCCAGCGGGGCCGTGGCGGGCGAGTCCCCCACCTACATCACCTCCTCGCGCCTGGACATCGCCACTATCACACCGGCGGCCATTGAGGCGGCGATTGCGAGTGCAGCTACGTATCCCACCCTGGCCAGCATCGCCGATGCATTTTGCTATCGCTTCGCGTCGGTGGTAACCCCCGCGGCCTCGGAGGTCGCCGCGGGGACGCCGACGCAGCTTATCAACGGCTATTTCCGCATGACACCGATTGTGCTGCCCGGCGTGCCGAGTTTTTCGGTGGATGTGGGATACCTCAACGCCACCGGACAGCTGCAATGGTACGGCCCGGACGCGCTGGCGATTACGGCGGCCAACAACCCCAATCCGACGCTGTACCCGAGCTGGCCGACCGCCTTCTACGTTTCATCGGATCCTGACGGCGGCAGTTCGCTGGTTTTCACCCAAGCCGACCGCCAATATTGGCCCACCGCCTTGAAAATAACCTACGTCGTGACCGACCCGCAGAATCGCATGGAAGGCGGCCAGGTGATTACGCAAATCATCTCCTTGCCGCAGTGACGTAGCAGGCATGAGTTTACAGGCTGTGGGGCCAAAGGCACGGCGGGGTGTGGCTAGTGCTTTGTCAGCACTTAGCCTTCGGGTATCGCGGCCGCCGCCGTTCACCGGCCTGAAGGCCGGTGCTTGGGATTTGGTGGCGGGTCCGGGGCTCTTTCTCCAACCCGAAATTTATCGTTTGACAACGCACTAGGACGGCGCGACGACGGCACATCGGAGTGTGTCCGCCGGGGCGGATCTTCGACCTACTACAGTGCTGCGGCGGAGCGGAATAGGGTATAATCAGGTATCAAGGAGAATCGGAACGATGCATCGCATAGTCAAGGCCCGGCCGCTGGAAAATTGCCGCATTGCGCTGACCTTTGCCGATGGGGTTCATGGCATTGTCGATCTATCCCACCTCAGGGGGCGCGGCGTGTTCGCCGCCTGGAACGACCCGGCCGCCTTCAAGCAGGTGCGCATCGGTGAAAACGGCGAGCTGATCTGGTCGAACCAAGTCGACCTGTGTCCCGATTCGCTGTATCTGCAGGTCACAGGAAAGCAGCCGGCGGACGTGTTTGCCGGCCTCCGGCGCGAGTTGGTGCATGCCTGAGCTATGCCGGTTTTTGGGAATTGTGGTCCGCATGTTCTGGGACGACCACGATCCTCCTCATTTCCACGCGTATTACAGCGGGGAGGAAGCCCTCATTGACATACAAAATCTATCCGTATTTGCGGGCCGACTTTCGCCACGCGCGTTGGGGCTGGTGATTGAATGGGCCACACTCCATCAGCGGGAATTATTGGACGATTGGCGGCGGGCGCGACGGCAGGCGCGTTTGCGGAAGATTGAACCGCTCCGATGATTGCGCAACCGCGAACCGCACTAACTGGCCCGCCGCCCTGAAGATAACCCGCCTCGTCACCGACCCGCGGTGTGGTAGCCGCCGATGCCCCCATCGGCCATTATGTAGGGCCGATGCCCCCATCGGCGCTGCGATCAGCGCCCAACCTCCGCACGGCGACCGGGGGATTCACCACAGGGACCACCACTCGCAGCCGTGGGTGGAAACCCACGGCCGTTGGGGATGCGCGGTCAACACGGGCGCGGGATTGCGATCCGCGCGGCTGCCCATGATATCTTTCGTGGTGAATCGTCGTTCAACGGCTGCGGGATTGCGATCCGCGCGGCTGCCCGTCATATCTTTCGTGGTGAATCGTCGTTCAACGGCCGCGGGATTGCGATCCGCGCGGCTGCCAATGATGCGCTTGGCGGTGGAAAATCCTGGTCAGTGGCGGAAATGGCGCTCGCCGGTGAAAACCAGGACCGCCTCGCGGCGGTTGCATAGATCGATGGTGTCCTGATCTTTTTTGGATCCCCCCGGCTGGATGATCGCCCGCACGCCGGCGGCGAGGAGTAGTTCCGGGGCGTCGGCAAATGGGAAGAAGGCATCCGAAGCGGCGACCGCCTCCGGCAGACTGGCGCCATGCCCGTTGCGCCGGGCCAGATCCACAGCCAGGCGGCAGCTGGTCAGGCGGCTCATCTGCCCCGCGCCGGCCGCTAACAACTGTCCCTGCGCCGCCAGCACAATGGCGTTGCTCTGGACATGTTTGCACACCAGCCAGGCGAACCGCAGATCATCCCATTGCGCCGCGCTGGGCTGGCGCTGCGATACCACCCGGCACCGCGCACGGTCAAACCCGCGATGGTCGGGCTGCTGCACCAACACGCCGCCGCTGATGCTCCGTATCGACCACTCCCCCGGCCCCCCGCCCGGCGCCGCAGCGCTCCCGGCCGCCGTTGCGGGAAGCGCCACCGCCAGCAGGCGGCAATCCTTCCAGCGCGGGCGCAGCAGGTCCAGGGCGGCCGGCGCGAAGTCCGGCGCCAGGATCACTTCGAGAAAGCGCTGGCCGCTGATCAGATGCCGGGCCGCCGGGGCATCCACCGGCCGATTCAGCGCCACGATGCCGCCGAACGCCGCCGCGGCATCACCCGCATAGGCCCGGTCGAACGCCGCGGCGAGGCTCTCCGCCTCGGCGCAGCCGCACGGATTGCCGTGTTTAATGACCGCCGCGGCCGGGCGCGTGAATTCCGCCACCAGGCGCAGCGCGGCATCGGCATCCCACAAATTGATCCAGGATAATTCTTTACCATGCAACTGGCGGGCGGCGGCCAAGCCGGTGGGAGTGGCCCGGTCGCTGTAGAAGGCCCCGGCCTGGTGGGGATTTTCACCATAACGCAGCGTCTGGATCCGCCGCAGCACGGTGGTCAACAGCGGCGGAAAGATCGGCGCGGCGTCGGCCGGCGCTTCGGCTGCTAGGCCCGGCTCGGCGGGCCAGTGGGCGGGCGGGCCTGGTCGAGTCGCGCTTTTTCGCTCCAGATACGCCTGGATCGCCGTGTCGTAGCGCGCGGTGCGGTCAAACGCCTCGCGGGCCAGTTGCAGCCGAAACGGTCCATCGGTGCAGCCGCCATGTCGGCGTAACCGTTCCAGCAGCGCTGGATATTGGGTTACCGCGGTAAGGACCGTCACGCTGCGGTGGTTTTTCGCCGCCGAGCGAATCATGGCCGGGCCGCCGATGTCGATATTTTCGATGGCCTCGGCGAACGTGCTATCCGCGCGGGCGCTGACCTGCTCAAACGGGTATAGATTCACCACCAGCAGGTCCAGCGGGGCGATATGATGCGCTTGCATGGCTTGGCGATGGGCGGGGTCGTCGCGTAAGCCCAGCAGCGCCCCGTGTATGGCGGGGTGCAAGGTTTTGACGCGCCCGTCAAGCATTTCCGGCCAGCCGGTCAGCTCCGCCACGTCGCGCACCGGTAAGCCCGCCGCCCGGAGCACCCGTGCCGTTCCCCCCGTGGATACCACTTCCACGGAAAATTCCCGGACCAGCGCCGCGGCCAGCTCGGCCAAGCCGGTCTTATCAGAAACGGAAAGCAGCGCCCGCCGGACGGGAACAAGATCCATGGCTAAAATTCAGGCCGCAGTATCAGGGCCGCGACGCGACCATCCCAGGCGGCGACATAGAAGCTGTTTTTCTGGTAGGGGTTCTCCGCGAAAAGCGCAGCGCCCCGCAACGGCGCCGCGCCGACGGTTGCACCGTTCTTCAGGTTCAACAACGCCAAATCACCCCGCTGCGTTACCGCGACCAGGGTTGAACCATTCCGCGCGATCACATCCCCTACACCGCGTACCGGCCCCCACAGCCGCCGGCCCGACGCCGCCGCCAGGCAGAACAGCCCGGCCCCGCCACTGGCAATCAACAATTTCTTTCCGCAGACCCGCGCGCGGTGATCAAGCCGGCCGGGTAAATGGATGATCCATGGGGCCATGCCGTTCTCGGGGTCGATGGCATAGAGCTTATGGTCCAGGCACGGCACAAAAACCAAACCGTCGCCGGCGGTCAATCCTCCCACGGTCACGCGCCCACCGAGGCGCCGCCGCCATCCCCCTTGGCCATCCGCTGGATCGCGCCCCCAGAGCACACCCTGGCGACTCACGAAGACCAGCCTTCCGCTCGCCTTGTCGAGTCGCCTGCTTCGGCGACCCGCCAGGACCGGATTGGTCTGAAAGGAATCGCCCGCGGCTTCCTGGAACCATTGCCCGTAGAGCGGAAATTTGGCGGACAAGGCGTGCATCTGCCCGGCCAGGTCGCCGATAAAAATGCCCGCCGGCGTAACCAGCGGCGCCGTGCCCGGGGCGAATTTTAGCACCTGTCGATGCACCATCTTTCCGGTGCGCGTATTCATGTCCAGCAATTCGCCCAGCGCGGTCAGCAGGACCTGGTGCCGGCCAAAGCGGACGATGCCTTTGACCAGGTCGCCTTCCCCGGGCACTTTGGTGGACCCACGGATGGTGCCATCGGCGGCGTTAATGCCCACCAAGTACCCCCGCGCGGTCAACACAAAAACCAGGGAGCCTACTCGGGCGAGATGCAACACGCGGTCCCGATCCGCCGGGGTTAAACCGATGGGGATCTGCCAGAGCGTATGCAGACCGGTGTTTCGCGCCGTGGCCCGCGGCAGAAGCGGCTGGGTATAAGAATAGGCCGCCGCCCCGG
Organism: Planctomycetota bacterium; assembly: GCA_021785435.1. GTDB lineage: Bacteria > Planctomycetota > Phycisphaerae > WQYP01 > WQYP01 > JAKCCC01. Next base: position 30,120 of record JAJYFE010000031.1, on the reverse strand, counting down.
CGGCGACGGGGGCGCTGGCCAGGCCGCCTAAGAGCAAACCCGCTAACCGTTTCGTCCAACCGTGTCGTGTGATTCGTGGCATGGCTTCCTCCCGACGGCCGCGCGGGCTGCCGCGCCGCTGGTGACACGCCATCTTACCGTTCCGCCGCGTGCGGTCAACCAGGAACCGACCCTTGCCGATCGGCGTAGCGCTCTGATCCACCTGTCAGGAGGGGGGCACGGCACGTTTGGGCCGGCGAGAAGGCGGGACTTACGGCACAGCGGGGTGTGGCTAGGACGGGGCTAGTGCTTTGTCACCACTTGGCCTTCGGGTATCGCGGCCGGAAGCCGTTCACCGGGTCGCCGCGGGTAACCTGAAGCTCACCGGTCTGAAGCCCGGTGCTGCGGGTTCGGTGCCGGGTACGGGGCTCTTTCTCCAACCCGAAATTTATCGTTTGACAACGCACTAGGACGGCGCGACGACGGCACATTGCGGTGTGGCTTGGACGGCGCGACGACGGCGCCACGACGGCACATTGGAGTGTGTCCGCCAGGGCGGATCTTCGACCTACTACAGGGCGGTAAGCCCGGGGTGTAGTAGTCGCCTATGCCCCTATCGGCGCTGCGGATTCATTCCACGGCCCCAGCTGCCTGCTAACCACCGGGATTGGGGGTAAAATGGGTGCTGAAACGTTCCTTCTCGGCAAAGCGAAGCACTGCAACCTGCTGACGCGCCGCGCTCTGTTCACGGTCCAGTCGCCCAATCTCGAATACGATGAAGCTGTCGTGTGCAAAAAGGAGGCCGACTGGTCTCGAGACCGTTCCGGCTGCATAGTTCCTGACTCGCACGCTTGCGACCGCACGGTGGAGAAGCACCGGCTGATTGATAAGCTGGCCGAAAAACCGGCAGCGGCGCCCCGCCAAGATGATGACCCTGTGAACCCGGCTTTACTTAACGGGGCCAAAGATAGCGTCAAGAAGGCTGCATTGGACGTAGACCTGTTGACGAACAAGTTCGTCGCGCATGCCGCTACCGATTAAAGAGCCGTGAATATCACGCCCCATACTTTAACCGAAGATTTACATATGCGCAAATATATATACTATAATGGACTATACCTATGGTGTAAGTTCATAGCCTGCGTGGCTGTCCTCCGGTTTTAAAATCAATGCTGTTTGGCAACGCCTCGACTTCGCAGCGGGCCAGGCCTGCGCGCAAGGCCGTCACGCCAAAAACTGATGAAATAACCAGGTTAACGACCCGGTTGCGTGCGCACGCCGAACGGAGTTGTTTTATAGACGGGTCGCGCACGGTACACTGGGATCATCGGCGCCGGCTCCGGCCGACACCACAGGCGGCTGGCGAGGGCACGACGAGGAACGCCCCATGCGTTTGCCCTATCCGTTCAATTCCTTGCGGCGGCCGGTATGCCTCATGGCGGCTTGGCTGGGGCTTTCCGCGCCCCTAGCTCCCGTTGGGGCAGCGGTGGCCGGGGCCCGGTCGGCGGCGCGGCCTGTGGCCAAAGTCGGGGCCTATTACTTCGACGGTTGGGCCTGGCCACATGATCCCCACCTTAACGGCTGGCGCAACCGTCCGGCCTTCGCCGGGAGAAAACCTCTGTCGGGCTGGCTGGATAACACGCGTGGGCTGATGCGTCAGCAACTCCTCTGGGCGCACCGGGATGGAATCTCCTTTTTCATCTTCGACTGGTATTACGGACATGGCCGGCCGCTGCCGCTTAACCATGCGCTGTATCTGTACCACGGCCTGCGCCGCCACGTCGGCGTGCGGTATGCCCTGCTTTACGTCAATGTGGGCCGATTCGTGATTCCACCGCGCCGGTGGCGGGCCGTGGTTACATTCTGGACAAGGCACTACTTCAGGGACCGAAGTTATCAACGCGTCAACGGGCGGCCCGTCCTGGTGATCATCGACGTGAGCAACCGCTTCCTGAAACAATTTCGCGGGTACGACGGAGGGCGCGGGCGAACAGGAGGGGCCAATCGGGCACTGGCAGTGCTGCAGGGCGTGGCCCGGGCGCACGGCCTGCCCGGCGTATTTGTGGTCGGCGGCGTTCTCTGGGGCGAGGCTTACCCCCAGGCGAAAGCTTTTCCGAGTTTTTCCTGGCTGCGGGGATTGCAGGTCAATGCTTTAAGCGAGTACAACTACCCCTACGGCGGCGGCGCCTTCAACGGACCACGGCCATACCGTTACCTGGTACAGGTGGGGCAATGGGCCTGGGGCCGGTTTGCCGCGGTCAGTCCGCTGCCGTATATACCGGTGGTCATGGATGGATGGGACCCGCGGCCGTGGAAGGAACGGGCCGCCGGCAAGCTGGGCTGGTATCGGCGCACGCCGGCTGAGTTCGGGGGCTTCGTTCGCCGGGCCATCGTTTGGGTCAGGTGGCATCCGCGCATGCGTCTTTCGCCGCCACCGCACCGGCCAGTGATCTTTATTGAGGCGTGGAATGAATTAGGCGAAGGCAGCTATATGCTTCCCACCGTCGGTGACGGCAACCAGTATGGCCAAGCCCTGGCACATGCGCTGGGCGTAGCGCGATAGACGCGCGACGGGCCTGAGGTACTTCGTTGGCGCAGGGCTGCGGTGAGCGGGCTCTTTTACCAATGGGTCCAAGCCTTGGCGTGATAGTGGCCCATTAAAATCATCAGCGCGGGAGCGCTGGAAAATGACCCGTCGGCCGGCCTGTGGGGAACAGGACCGAAAACTCCCAGGCTCTGAGCCCGGAAAAACCGCTGTCGTTAATAACCCGGTTGCGTTCGCGCCCCTTGGCGGGAACGCGAGGCCGACGGCATATCGACGTGTGTCCACCGGGGCGGATCTTCGACTTACCACGGATTCCTTCCGCATTCCTACCTAGACTTCGCCGTTCGCTACCTTAGCGCGATCGCCAGGCCGGCCATGGCGCTGTTGACCAACTCGCGGCCGGGGCCGATTTGGGCCTGATAATCCACGAACAGCGTGATGTTCCGCGCCAGGTCGCCGCTGACGCCGCAACCGAGCAGGGCGGAGTCGCGGTCGGGGGCTGGGGTGTCGGTCACGAACGAACTTCCGGCGACGGGCTGGGCGATCACGCCGCGGCTCAGGTTCAGATATTCATGCTGCCAATAAGCGTTGGCGGTAAAAGTAACCGCGGGCGCGGTGGGGCGGGGGCGCCAGGCGTAGCTGAGTTGGCCACCGAGCAAGCTGCGCAGTGAGTCGAACGACATCGGCGAAATGGTCATGTCGCCGGCGCCATCGCCGGATTCCGTGTAGCCGGAAATGGTCAAGTTGGTAAATCCCAGGCCCGCGGAGGGACCGAGTTTCAGGCCGCGGGCGACATGGAAGTAGTAGGTCAACTGGGAGCTGACATCGAACTGGTCGCCGTTGGGGTTGCTGGTGGCCACACCGGCAGGCAGGGTGACGTTGCGATCGATGTGGTAGGCGTTGTAAGTATAATCGACGAAGGCCTCGAAGTGAAAATGGCTTTTTCGCAGACCAACGAAAATGCCGGGCGAGTAGGCGCTGGCGCGTAAGCGGCTGCCGATGTTGTCAAGATTCGAGCCGGTGTAGTTGTAGGAGAACAGCGGGCCGATCACGAGATGGCCGGCCATATTATAGCCCAAGCCTGTGACCGCGCCGCCGGTATTGAAGCTACCGCTCTGGCCGGGGGCGGAGCCGGGCAAATCGGTGGCCACCGTGATCTCGCCGGCGGCGAAGCCGGAGATGGTGTTGGCCGATTCCGACCGGGGCAGAGGAACGGGACCGCTTGGCGACGTCGGCGAATGGGAGTCGAAGCTATCAAGGTAAGCGATAGGATCAGTATTTGCCGAGGCCTGAGCCGCCCGGCCGACGGATTGCATCGCGGAAGCGAGGGCGGTGCTGAATGGGTCGGCGTTGGGGGTATCGATGATGTTCAGGCTGGAGGCGTTGAAGCCTCCGGTGCCGCCAGTCAGCATATTTTCCATCTGGTCGAAAAGTTGCTCGCCAGCGATGATGCTGCTTTGAATGCCCAGGTAGGCCATATTTTGCGCCGCGGTACTGTTCAGCTGGTTGATAATCGTCTCAACGGTAATCACATCCGTGGTACTCGTGGTGACCTGCGAGAAAACGACCGGCTCGTTGGTCCCGCTGACGGAGCTAAAGTGGCCGTTGATTCCGCCGGCCGTGACCACCGTGAATTTTTCGCCGAGACTCGGGTGGAAGCCTCCAAAGAACTCGATCAATAGATGGCCGCCCAAGGTAGCCGTGCCGGCCACCTGCAGCACGTCGTAGTTATCAGGGCCGGCCATCGTCAAGAGCAGGGCCGAGCCGCCGTCCTGACTGTAGTTGCCACCTACGTGGATCGTGGCGGGGCTTCCCGAGTACTGGAAGGGTATGGCGTTAATCGTGGCGAGATTGGAGGCGATCAGATTCACGTCGCCGGTCCCCAGGGCGCTTGACGAGCCGGCCGCCAGCGTTGAACCGCCTCGGACGATTGTCCCGCCAGCATAACGATTTGTACCGCTAAGAAGCAGTGTGCCGCCACCGTCGACGATCAGCCCTCCCTGGAGTGTCGGCACGTCGGCGCTGTGGAGGTTCCCGCTGATCTCGGAGGTCGTACCATTGGTGTTGTAGACGTCGGGTGTGGAGCTGGAAGGACTGTCGGTCAGGCCGATGTTGTTTGGCAAATTCAGGCCGGCCACCGTCGGCATGAGCGTTCCGCCGTTTGCAAACATGATGGGGCCGCTACCGAAGGCTCCGCTGTTGCCAAAGGTGGCGGTGACGCCCGCAACGATCGTGCCCCCCGAGTAGGTGTTGGGAACGGACTGGCCCGCAGGGTTGGTTGGATCAAGATTTACTATTCCGCCGCTGCCGGTCGTGTCTTCCAAGGTCAATTGACCGCCCCAGTAGTTGTAGTTGTAGTTGTAGCTGCTGATGATGCCGCGAAGGGTTACGCTCCGCCCGCGCGTATCGATCGCGAGATTTGCTTGGGAGTCCATGCTGATCGTGTTTGCCGCGGAGAGAACCAGAGGCCCGTTGGTATTGTTGGTGAAGGTTCCCCCGAACGAGGAAGGTCCGCCGACCTCAAAACCGCCGCCCGTGACCGCGTTTTGGGAGTCCAGAGTGAGGTTTGTCATCACCTGCAGCGTGCCGGTGAAGGCAAGGTTATTACCCGCGGAGGGATCCAACGCAAGCGACCCGACCGACAGCTTGCCAGGACCGCTTAGGTCGCCCGTAGGTTGCACGATGACCTCCGACCCGGAACCCGGCCCCGTGTAAATGGTCTCCACGAATCCACCGGCGGGATCAACCAAAATGTCCTGCGGGACGGTAACGGGGCCGTGGCTGGAACTGACGAAGACCAAGCCCCCATCGTCCAGAGCGAGGTGGCTTGTAGGCGCAATCGGGGCGGAATTAAACTGGAGGCTCGCGACCCCGCGGTTGGTCCCGTTCCCCACTTGTACGACGCCCTGCGTCGTATTGCCGGCTTTGGTGAAGGAAAACACGCCGTTCAGCAGCACGAGGGCCTCGTCGGGATTGCTCGACGTGTCGATGTTAAGCGATCCCGCCAGTGAAATTACGGCGTTCGCATTATCCACGCCTTCGATGCCGCCCCCGGTTCCCGTAACCTGGAGGTTGTTGGAGATGGTGGTAGGTTGCTGGAGCGTGGCGGGCATTGCCACCGTGCCGCCATTGAGCGCGATGCTGGCGTTTGAGCCGGGAAGATACAGCGCGCCGGTGGTTGCGTTGTCGCTAAGCTCGAGCGTGGCGGCGCCGGAGGAACTTCCGACCTGCAGCGTGCCGCCGGTGAAATTGGCGAACGTGTTGCCGGCGGAGGCGCTGGCTGATGAGAATGTGCCATTTTGCAGCGCTAGTGTGCCGCTGCGGTTGGTGACGGCCCCGCCGAGGACGATGATGTTACCACCGGCATCGAGCGCGTTGTTCATATCGGCCGCGCCCGCGACGTTGTTGGGTAAGGTGAGCGAACTGGCGCCGGTATATTTCAGCGTGCCGGCGTTAAGTTCGATGGAAACATTCGCGCCGGGCAGGCAGGATGGGGACGCGGCTTGAACCGTGGCGGCGTGCGCACCGTCACCGATTTGCAGCGTGCCGCTGGTGAAGTCGTTTTGGTTTGAGCTGTTCGTCAGCGAGAGTGTGCCGTTCTGGATCGTCAACGTCTGGCCGCCGGTGTCCGGGGCGTTGCGGATGGCCCCGGTGTAAGTCTCGGCGTTGGCACCAGTAAATCCGCCGGCGTCAATCGTGGCATTGCCGATGAGTTGCAGCGGGTTCGTCGGCGTCAGTCTGCCCGCCCCGTACTTGAGGGTTCCGCCGGTGGCGTCGACCGTGATGGTTCCCGTGCCGAAGCTGGCGCTGTTGGTAAAGCCAGCCGTAACGCCATCTTGGATGATCGTTCCGCCGGTATAGGTGTTCGGCTTCGAATTGCCGCCACTGTCCGTTGGGTTGAGATTCACCACGCCGCCGCCGGAGCTGCTGGTATCGGAAATGGTCAGGCCTCCCGCGCCGCTGATGACGCCTTGCAGGATGCTGCTCTGGCCATAGGCGTCAAAGGTGAAGCCGCCGGAGTTGATCGCAATGGTATTGGCGGGAGAAAAATTCAAGGCGCCGCCGCTGTTGTTCTTCAACGCGCCGCCGTCGATGATGAATCCGCCGCTGGTGAGGGCGCCTTGGCTGTCCAGCAAAACAGTTGCTCCGGTTTCAACATCCAGGGTGCCGATAAAACCGGCGTTGGTTAGCGTCGGCCCCGGGGGAGCCAGTTCGAACGTAGCATCTTGCAGTTGCAGCGCGCCAGAGCCGGAAAAGCTGCCCGTGAAGGTACCCGCAGCGCCGCCACCATTGATGACATTGGAGGCCCCGGAGACCAAGATGTTATAGGGCACCACCCCGCCGGCAGCGAAGGCATTCGAGAAGGTGCCAAAGTTAAACGCGATGGTGGCCCCGGGACCTGGGGGAAGGCCCCCACCGGACACGATGGTTGCCGCCAGCGTCGCCGTGCCGCCGCCAATCTGGATGGTGCCCGCCGTGACGCCGGAATAATCGGTCCCACCAAAGGTGCCGTTCTCGAGGACGATCGTGTTGCGCGCGCTGGTACTGACTAAGCCGGGGTAGTCGTAGCTGCCGCTGCCGCTGCCGCCGGAAAAGCCGCTCAACGTTACGTAGCCGCCCTCGGCGTTGATGTAAATGGGGGTGCCGCTCATGGTGGAGGCGATCGGTGGGGCGGTTGAGCTGTCGGCGGTGAGATTCAGGGTTCCGCCGACGCCGAAGGAAAAACTGACCCAGTAAGCCTGGTTGTTCCCGAGCAGCGTCTGCAGTTGCGTATAGGACGTGCTGTAGGCGCCGCTGCCAATGTCAACGGTAATCCCCTTCAGGGTCGTCGCGCGGGCGTGCGGCGTGAAGCCCGGAAGCAGTGTGGCCGCCACGGCCAGGCCGGCGGCGGAGAGCAAGGCCCGCCGGCGCGTGATGAGAACGGTGGAAGCCGCGGACGACAGGTTGGAGGTTACGAGTTGCGGGTTGCGAGACATGGTCCTGCTCCTGGTGTGGGCGGCGCAGGCGCCTCCGGGTCGGAGAGTCGCCGGGGTGGGCGTGTCGTGCTCCTGCGCAGCACCATGCCGAAAAGCCGCCCGGACGCAGACGAGATACTGATTATTAGCGCATCACGATAACGGAGAACCGCCGCTACGAACACCCAGCATAGATTTGAAATGCCGATTGTCAATAGGTACGCGCAGATACGTTCGTCAACTGATTTCCAGCGCCTTGATCCCAGCGCCATGCCGTGTTTGCACGCCCAATTCTCCGTAAAGGTTGGCCAGATTTTTTTCCACCGTTCGCGGCGCCACGCCCAAGCAAACTGCGATTTCCGCGTCCGGCGGCCCCGTGGTCACCCAGGCCAGCACTTGCGCTTCGCGCGGGGTAAGCCCCAGAGCGCGGCGTCTGGTGCTGCATCTGGCGGGGGGTTATCCCTTGCAAGAATTGTTCCGGCTGGTCTGTCGGCGGTTGCGGGAAATACCGCTGCCGACGCGGCCGCTGGCCGCCGTTCAACAAAATACCGGTTAGGAGGCGAAAGGCGTGTCCCAACCCCTTGATGGGCGGGGGTTTGATACCTATAGGTAAAGGAAATGGAGGACCGCGGGGAAACTATGCGCGGAAGGGTCTAAAGTGCGTATTCTGGGTGCCAGTGACAAGCCTGAACCACCCGATTGGCGGCGGTCGGCACCGCCAGCAGGCCGACGGACCCGTACCGAGCCGCCGCTTGAAAAACCGATGAAATATCCGGTTTAGTCGCCGTGGGCGACGGGTCAGGGTTGACATGGCACGCCTCGACCCCGCGCTTACGCTTGGGGCTACGACATTTTCATCTTTCTCTGCGTTCCTCGGCGTCCCCCGCGGTAAATCGTCCGTTCGTCGTGGCGCGGTGATGAATCGGCAGCGGCGACAGGGGCATCGCCGACTACGGTTGAGACTGTGCTTCCATTACCGTCCCGGCTTCCCGAAAAAGCGTCACGCCACCAGGCTTGCAAAGGCCTGCTGCGGATAAGCCCGGCGCAGAGCCGCCTGCACCAGGCCCAGGAACATCGGATCCGGCGCCAGGGGCCGGCTGGTCAGGCACGGGTGGGCCTGCGTGGCGAAAAAGTAGGGGTGAACCGTGGCTGGTAATTCCAGCATCTGCATGATCGGCTGGTTGGGCGCGTGGCCGCCGAAGACCAGGCCGTGACGCTCCAGGGTCTCGATATAACGCGGCTCCACTTCGTAGCGGTGGCGAAAACGCAGGCGCACCGTGGTGGCGTCTCCGTAGAGGTGGGAAATACCCGTGCCGGATTTTAGAATCACATCCTTGCCGCCCAAACGCATATTGCCGCCTAGCCCTTCGATCTTCTTCTGCTCCGGCAGAATGTCGATCACCGGATGCCGGCAGTGCGGATCAATTTCCGTGGTGTTGGCGCCATCCAAGCCGCAGACGTGGCGGGCGTATTCCACCACCGCCATCTGAAAGCCCAGGCAAATGCCCAGATACGGCACATGGTTTTCGCGGGCATAACGGATGCACTGAATTTTGCCTTCCGCTCCGCGCGACCCGAATCCGCCAGGCACGATAATACCATGGCACCTTTTGAGCATTTCCGCGACGTTGCGGGGGATGATCTCGGTGGTGTCGATCCACTGCACCTGCAGACGGCACTGGGCGGCGGCGGCGGCGTGTTCCAGGGCTTTATCGATGCTGGCATAGGCGTCGCGCAGGGAAGCATACTTGCCCGTCACGCCGATGGTGACGGTTTTTTCCTTTTCCGCCAGCAACTGGCCCACGAAGCGGGTCCAGCGGGCGCGCGCCGCGTCCTCGGCCCGCTGATTGACGCGCTCATGCAAATGCAGCAGCGTGAGCACTTCGCGGTCCAGCCCGGCTTCCCGGAGCATCTCCGGAACCAGATAGATGCTGGGCAGGTCATGCATTGAAAAAACACGCCGCAGGGGTACGTTGCTGAACATCGATATTTTCTGCCGCACCTTGTCCGTCACCGGCGCGGCGCAGCGGCAGGCGATGATGTGCGGATGCAGGCCGGTTTGCATCAACTGCCGCATGCCCAGCTGGGCGGCTTTGGATTTCTGCTCGCCCAAGGCCTGCGGTTCGACGATGTACGTCAGCGCCACTACGCCCACGGAATGCTCGCCCTCTTCGTAAGCCAATTCGCGGATCGCTTCGATGAAATAGCCGTTCTCGTAATCTCCGACGGTGCCGCCGACCTCCACAAACACCAGATCCGCCCGTGTTTCCAGGGCCAAGGCGCGCAGCGTGTATTTAACCTCTCCGGTGACATGAGGGATCATCTGCACGTCACGGCCCAGGTAATGTCCATGCCGCTCGTGCTCCAGAATGCGCGTGAAGACTTGCCCGCTGGTGACAAAATTATGCCGGGAAAGGTTTTCATCCAACATGCGCTCGTAGGTGCCCAAGTCCATGTCGGTTTCCAGGCCGTCGTCCAGCACGAACACCTCGCCGTGGCGAAAGGGATTCAGCGTTCCGGCATCGATGTTCAGGTACCCTTCCATTTTGATCGGCGCTACGCGCAGGGCTTTGTCCTTGAGAATTTTCGCCAGGGACGCGCTGAAAATGCCTTTGCCCAATCCGCTCATGACGGTTCCGAGGACCACGACGTACTTGCAGCGGCCTTTTTCATAACCTTGGGGATAGGGACTGTAGAACTCGGTTTCCGGCGAGCTCTGGCCCAGGGAAGCCAGCAGGTCCAACGGGGAATCTTCGCGCATCACGAACCTCATTCGAGATCACCAGCCGGGATTATACCGACGGCGTGATGCGCTTTCAGCCTGCGTTGCAACCTGGCCAGGGATAGGGATGGGCTTGGCGCATCCAGGCGGTGCGAACGGAGAGCCGGTTCGCGGCTGGGAGCCGCCGCCAACGGCGCGGCAGCTCCACCGCGGCCGTGGGCCTACGATTCCACACGGCGGTTTTGGCGCCGGCCCCGCGTTTGGGGCTACGGCGTTGTCACCGCTTGACTTTCGGGTACCCGGTCCGCCGCCATGCACCGGGTCGCCGCCAGGAAACATTAGGGCGAGTCGCCGCTGGCGACCTGAAGCCCGGTGCTTCGGGTTCGATGGCACGTCCGGGGCTCTTTCACCAACCCGAAAGTTATCGTTTGACAACGCACTACGGCTATTTCGGCACGCCAGTGATTTATGCCAAATCGAGCAGGCGCGGCAGATTCTGCAACAGGCGACGGGCTTCCAGGCGCGCCTGCTTGCGGTGGTGAAAACTCCCGTTGTTAAAACCGATTTTGTGGGATCGGACCTTCGATCCGGAAGTGCGCCGATGTGCCATATATGGCCTCCTTGCAACACGAATCGGTACCACAGAAGTAAGTTAGCATTTCGCCGGGGTCAATGCAAGAACTTTTTGGAAAGATTTTTCCGGGGAAGGCTGACTGGGTTTGGGGGCAGGGAGATTTCCACAGGCGGTATAAAGGCCGCCGTTAAGACGTTGGGAGATTTGATGCCATGGTCGATGGCTGGGGTTTGCCAGAAGATACCGGCGGGAAGCTTTCCAGAGCATGGCGCCCGCGGCGGCGCCTCGCCGTCGGTGCGAATTGAATTTATACTACCATCGTTTTCCGCCGCATCTGGCAGCGCAATACCGCTTTGGGGAGCGAACATGGCGCCTGGTCGGGTCAGTATTATTGTGCCGACGTATCGAGAAGCGGAGAATTTACCGCGACTGATGGCCCTTCTGGCCGAAGCCATGGATGCCAGCGGCTGGGAATGGGAGTCCATTGTCGTGGATGACAATTCCATGGATGGCACGCCAGCCATCCTGGCCGACCTGGCCCGGCGTCAACCGCGCCTGCGCTACCTGATCCGGCAGGGGCAACGCGGTTTGGCTTCGGCGGTTTTGGCTGGTTTCAAGCTGGCCCGCCATGAGTATCTGCTGGTGATGGACGCGGATTTAAGTCATCCACCCGAGTCTATCGCCACCTTGTTGGAGCCACTGATGAAAGGCCGGGCGGATTTCGTTATCGGCTCACGCTATGTGCCCGGGGGGCGGACGGAGAGCTGGGGGGTTTTTCGCTGGCTTAACAGTGTCACGGCTACCTGGCTTAGCCGGCCTTTGATTGGTCCAGTGCGAGATCCCATGGCCGGTTTTTTCGCTCTGCCCCGCACCGTTTTGGCCACGGCGGATGAGCTGAACCCGATTGGTTACAAAATCGCCCTGGAATTGATGGTTAAATGTCGCCTGCAGCATATTCTAGAAGTGCCCATCGTTTTTCGCAACCGGACTTATGGCCAAAGCAAACTGACGCTGCACGAGCAGTTTCGTTATTTGGAACACCTTGCACGGCTTTATGACTATCGCTTTCCCCGCGTTTCCCGATGGGTGAAATTTCTGATCGCCGCGGGCTGCGGAGTGCTGGCGGGTTGGGTGATGGTCGTGGGGTTGGGCTATTGGCGTACGCTGAGCGTGGGCTGGTCGCTGGCGGCGGGCTTGGGCGTGATGACGCTGGTGACCGTGGTGTTCTTCATCCTACTTAGTTGGCACCGCAGATGAACCAGCGCCAGCAGACCACAGCGGCCAGGGCATAAACGGCGACCTGCATGCCCAGCAGGCCCAAGCTGCCGTGTTCGAACATGTGCATCACCCGGACGGCGGCCAGCAGCCCGGCCAATCCCAACAGCGCCAGGCTGGTCAATTCGGGCCTGGCGGTGAGCGCCCTGACGATGCTGCCGAGGAGGCCCCAGTCAGGCGGCGTGACATTGACCGACCATTGGAGCAGGGCCAATCCAGCTACGATAAGCCCGGCAAACACCAAGTCCGGTAGAATAGCGCTGTACCACCTGGGCATGTTCAGCTGCCTTATTCTCCTTCTATGCTTTATACGCGGCCGGCCGGCCGGGCGTGCAGGGGAGGACAATATTGGCGTGATATGGGTTGTCGTTTGGCCATAAACAGATTACGATAACGGACATCAATCCCGGTATCCGGAGATTGCAAGGCTGTTCCGATCGTCACCGCCCACTCGGCACGGCTCTGGCGGTTGGAATATTTTCGGATGGAAGTGCCTATGAAAGTAGTTGTCAATCGTCAGGCATTGGTCAATGTACTCGGACTAGCCACTGCTGTCGTGCCGACGCGGACGCCCAAGCCGGTGCTGTCCTGTGTGCGCTTGAACACGGCTTCCACCCCCAATGGTCGTGTGCTGCGCTGCGTTTGCACCGATCTGGAAATCACGCTGGAGACATTCTTAAGCCAGGTTGATATCAAACAGGAAGGCTTGGCGCTGCTGCCAGCGAACAAGCTCGCAGAAATCGTGAATAACTCCCCGGATGAAACCTTAACCTTGGAGGTGCACGCGGAAAAAACAACGCTGAAAGGCGCTGACAGCACGTTTACGCTGCTGGGGTATAACCCGGAGGAATTTCCTCCCATCAGCGCCTTTGAAGGCACTGCGGATTTAACAATCCCGGCGGGACGACTCAAGCTGATGCTGGATCGCACCCGCTTTGCCGCGGCGAAAGAAATGACGCGGTATGCCATGAACGGTGTATTAATAGAAAGAAAGGATAAGAAGCTATTTCTTGTCGCCACCGATGGACATCGTTTAGCTCAAGCCCGTGATGAGATGAACACAGATAATGATAAGCCGGTTTCGGCTATTGTGCCGCTGAAAGCCATTACCCTGCTGGAACGGTTGCTGGCTGATGCGGAAGCCACCGTGCAGCTACAATTCCGCGAAAACAAGCTATTCGCCCAGATTCTTACAGGCGTCGACGCGAAGAAAGCCGATCACAGAACTGTTACAGCATCACTTAGTGCCGCACTGGTGGAAGGTACTTTTCCGCCGTATCAGGATGTTATCCCGAAAGACTGTGATCATAAGGCGGTCTTGAACCGCGAACGTTTTCAAAGTGCGGTGGGGCGGGCGGCTTTGTTAACCAATCAGGAATCACAATCGGTTCGATTAAGCTTTACCCCCAAACTATTAGCCATTATTGGACGAGCGCCGGAGATGGGCGAAGCACGCATTGAAATGCCAATTGAGTACAACACGGAACCAATGGAGGTAGGATTTAACCCGACCTATCTGCTGGATGCACTAAAAGTTGCGCCAACGGATGAAATCACTTTGGAGCTTCGTTCTCCCGGTAAACCAGGACTACTGCGAGCAGGAAATAATTTTCTGTACGTGATTATGCCTGTAAATCTGTCATGACGAACTCCAGTACTCAGAAGGAGAAGGAAAGCGATACGCTCAGCCGCCAGCAAGGTAAGATAATCCATACGTCTGAGCAGCTTGTGGTATCGCGCAAAGAGCTTTTACCTCAGACTTTACCTGCGGCGTCCCGCCATGCCGCTTGGACTTCACTGAGCAGGCAAGTTCGCTATAAACCACCGGTCGATGCGCATGCCGCAGTGCGTCTTGGTGATTTCCTGCCGCAATGGATTGAGAAAAATATTCTTCGACCTGGCAGTATTCTTAACACAATCACCGATCTATGGCTAGAACTGGTTCCACCGCGTTTACTCATGCAGACAAGTTTCGCCGGACTGGCGCATCGCGTCTTAACCGTTTATACCAGTAGTGCCACAGTCAAAATGGAACTAGACGCGATGCTAAGACAAGGGTTGTTCCGGCAATTACAAACAGCTTCACACGGTACCATTGCTCGGGTACGAACCACTGTCAATCGAGCTGCATTTCCGGAGTAAAATGCGTTACTTTTTAACTTAACAGCTTGTATTAGAGACAGATTATCCACAATTCATCTACATTCACTCTCTGGCTTGACCTATATTTATTATCGGGTCGGGTAAGAAGAAGTAGGTTTTAAATAAAGGCGCAGTCATTAAAGAGACTGTGTGATTGTGATTTGGCACGCTGAAATTCAATGTAACACCTTGTATTTAAACGAGTTATGATAAGATGTGTGATTGGAATAGTCTGTGTGTAAATTGATACTTCTCTGTCGATTATAGCCATTGAAAGGCCGTGGATTGTTAAGAAATGGTAAGGCTTTCGACGTGGATCGGGTTAGAAAGGAGTGAAAATACTGGCTTTTCGCATTTAAAAACATTGCTTATCCACACAATATTCACACCTCTACTGACAGTCATAGGGGCGTTTGCTAATCAGCGCTTATGGGGCGCTGTGGTTGCGTTGGCTGAGTACGATACTTCAGCACGTTTCTTTCCCGGGCGACTCGCAGCGCTATGAGCTTTTACAGCGATATCGGGTGGTGGCCAGCGAGCGGCCGACTTCATTTCTAAAAACTCGGCAAGTCGTTCAGCGGGCAAAGTCATCCGACAACGCGGATAAGCAGCACAGCTGAGAAATTCACCACGTTTGCCACTGCGAATAACCAGCTCGTTCTTATTGCATTTAGGGCAGGATAAACCGGTTGATTTTGGCGGCGGTTTCGGTGGCAACGGCAATCCTGTGACACGATCGGCCTGCTGAATCGTCTTGCATTCCGGATAGCCAGAGCATCCAAAGAAAGGTCCAAACCGTCCACTTCGTTTAATCATGGGTTTGCCGCAAGTGGGGCATTTATATTCCGTCAGCTGCAGAGTAATGGGATTACCAGCCGCGTCGACACTTGCGGCGCCATCGCATGCAGGATAGCGCGAACAAGATAAGAAATTCTTTCCGCGTTTGGAGAGCCGATAAACCATCATCGCCCCGCACTTGGGACATTTATGTTCAGACGGACTGGCTTCCGCGCGCGCGTGGGTCATACGTTTTTCGGCGGTTAGTAAATCCTGAGCCAAGGGGTCATAAAAATCGCGCACCACCTGCACCCAGGGGCGCTGGGCTTCTTCAATCTGGTCCAGCTCCCCTTCGATTTTGCGGGTAAAACCCAAGGCCATAAGATCTGGAAAACCTTCCACCAATTTCGCAGTGACTTTTACCCCCAAGTCCGTGGCGTGAAAACGTCGCTGCTTAAGCTCCACGTAATGCCGATTCTGAATAGTGGCGATAATAGAGGCATAAGTGCTGGGTCGGCCGATACCTTCGGTTTCCAGAGCTTTAACCAAACTGGCCTCCGTATAGCGCGGTGGTGGACTCGTAAAGTGTTGGGTAGGGGTTAAATCAAGCGGCGCGACCTGTTGACCATTCGCAAGCACAGGCAGAAACTGTTCTTCCGAGTGCCACCCAATGCCCGCGACACGGGTAAACCCATCAAACTTCAAATTTCGGCCGGTTCCCTTAAACCGTGGCGGCTTGGCGGGGTCCAGCGCGGCGTCCCGGGTGCGCCGTGCCTCAATCAACGCCTCAGTGATCCGCCATACAGCGGGGGTCATCTGACAGGCCACAAAGCGCTTCCAGATAAGCTGATAAAGCCGATATTGTTCCTCGCTTAGTGCGTCGCGAATAGACTCAGGCCGCAGCTGAACATCCGTCGGACGAATAGCTTCATGCGCCTCCTGAGCCCCGGCTCGGGAGGTGAAGCGGTTCGGCTCGGCAGGCAAATAGGCCGCACCGAATTCCCGCTCAATATGCTGTCGCACCATGGTCAGTGCATCGCGGGAAAGATTCAATGAATCGGTGCGCATATAGGTAATTAAGCCAACCGCTCCCTGGCCGGGGATTTCCACACCCTCGTAGAGTTGCTGGGCGATCCGCATCGTGCGCTGGGCTCCAAAGCCAAGTTGATTGTTCGCGGCCTGCTGAAGCGTGCTGGTATTGAAAGGCCCTGGTGGGCGAGACAGCGATTCGCGTTCGGTGAGCCCACAGATACGGAATTCGGGCGAACCGGCGCCAACCGCGGGATGACCGGAAAGGCGGATCATACTCCGCGCGGGGGCGCGCTTACCGCCCCGCGCGGTCGGCACCGGCTCCTCGGTGGTGGTTTGTACTTGCAAGTCTTCCAGGCCCAGCGCCAGGGCGGCGCGTTGGGCGTCAGCCAGGTGGCGCGGATCAAATTTTCGCCCATCAAATTCAATCAAATCGGCGCGAAACGCCTGGTTTTCCTGTAACCATGCACGCTGGCGCTCCGCAGAGGGCGCAGTTGCCGCAACGGCGGAATCGGTGTCATCCTCCGGCGCTACCTCTTCCCCTTCACCAAGAAAAGCGGACCACTGGCGGGCCAGCTCGCGCGTAGCGGCGAGGTTCGTCGTAAAGATCGCCTGGAGTCGCCAATATTCCTCTGGAATAAAGGCATCAATCTGAGCCTCCCGATCGACAATTAATTTAACGGCCACGCTTTGCACGCGTCCGGCGGAAAGACCGCGCGCCACTTTCTTCCAGAGCAGCGGTGAAACCTTGTAGCCGACCAGCCGATCCAGAATCCGCCGGGCCTGTTGAGCATTGACTTTATCCAGATCAATCCTGCCGGGGTGGTCGAAGGCTTTCTGAATGGCGCTGCGCGTAATTTCGTTGAAAATCACGCGCCGAACCGTGCTCTCCGGCAGCTTCAGAGCGTGGGTCAAATGCCAGGCAATGGCTTCCCCTTCGCGATCCAAATCCGTCGCCAGGTAGACCGCTTTAGCCTGGCGGGCCGCGGTCTTTAACTCATTCACGACGCGCAACCGGCTGGAAAGAATTTCATACGTGGGCGCGAAATCATGCTCCACATCGACGCCAATATCGCGTTCGGGCAGATCGCGCACATGGCCCAGCGATGCTTTCACCACATAGCCTGGACCAAGGTATTTGTTGATGGTTTTGGCCTTCGCCGGCGACTCCACTATCACCAGAGCCGCATTACTTTTTTCCGTCGCTTTTGCCATTATTTGATCCTGTCCACGGGCATCGATCGGCTTTTCAGCCGATGGCTATACCGCACACGGCTATTAATGATACATTCCAGAGGCCAGGCCAGCGTGCATCTGGCCCAGAAAAGCGGCGGGACGCCGCTTTTATTTTGGCGAACGGTACGCCTTAATAAGAGCCGTGTGTAGTATAATACCATACCACGAAGTAAGAACGCCGAAGGAATCGTTGGATCGCCGGCGGCACTGCGTGGCCCCCTCCAGCAGCAGGTCGAAGATCCGCCCCGGTGGACATAGCCCGAAGCGCCGTGGCTGGTCCACGGATTCGACGGCACAGCGGAGTGTGCCTACCACGGCTTGGTCACCGCTTAACCTGGATTTTTCACCACCGAGCCACAAGTACACAGAAATCCCAGCACGGGTCGCCGTGGCGACTAAACTGCGCCGCAAGCAAGTAGGTAGCCCCCGGTCCGCGGGGAGGCGGATCCGCCTCGGCTGCCTTGCCGGGAATAACGCTCCGCCGAACATCGGAATCCCTACGACGAAAAAAATCTTCGCACGGCGCGAAGAAACACGGGGATTGTGATACGGAGAAATAAAGATATCCAAAATATTCTGGTGCAAACACTCGGTCACACTTAAGAAATTCATAAAATCTCCCGCGGCCGTGTAAGGGGCGTAGTCACGGCGGCCGCGGGATTGCGATCCACGCGGCTGTCAAATATGTTCCTCCGTATCACAATCCGTCAGAATCTTAGCGCCGTGCGAAGATTTTATTCGTCACCAGGACATCCTTTTATCCCGCAGACCGTTACCCCGGCAAGTTCTCCAGAGGAGACTCCTCGATCCGCCGAAGGTCGCCGTGGGCGACTGGCTACGGCGCCCCGCGGGCTCACCGGCCTGAAGGCCGGTGCTTCGGGTTCGGTGGCGAGGCCGGGGCTCTTTTTCCAATCGGAAATTTATCGTTTGGCAACGCACCACGGATTCATTCGGTGTTGCCACCTAACGCGCCACTTCCACGGCCCGAACTTCGCGGAGCACCGTGACGCGAATTTCACCTGGGAAAGTTAATTCGTTCTGGATACGCATGGCCAGGTCGCGGGCGATAAGCCTTGCTCCGGCGTCGTCACAGCGCTCCGGATCAACAATCACCCGCACTTCGCGCCCGGCTTGAATGGCGAACGCCTGGCGCACGCCCGGCACGCCGGCGGCCAGGGTCTCCAAGTCGCGCAGGCGCTTCATGTAGCGCTCCAGGGACTCGCGTCGCGCCCCGGGCCGGGCCCCGCTGATGGCGTCGGCAGCCATCACAATCGGCGTATACGGCGTAGTGGCAGGCAGATCGTTATGATGAGCGCCGATGGCGTTGAGCACCGCCTCCGGCTCGTTGAACTTGCGGCAAAACTCCATGCCCAAGGCCGGATGCGTGCCTTCCTGATCGTGATCCAGAGCTTTGCCAATGTCATGCAGCAGCCCCGCCCGACGGGCCAGGGCGCCATCCAGGCGCAGCTCATCGGCGATCATCTGGGCGAGAAAGCCGGTTTCAATGGAATGGCGCAACACGTTTTGGCCGTAACTGGTGCGATAATGCAGTCGTCCGAGCAGCTCGATGATCTTCGGGTGCAGTCCGCTGATATTGGCCTCCAGGACCGCCTTGCGGCCCAACTGGCGGATTTGGTTTTCCATTTCCCGACGGGTGGCTTCCGTGACATCTTCAATCCGGGCGGGATGAATCCGACCATCGGAGATCAGTTTTTCCATGGTCAGCCGTGCGATTTCGCGCCGGATCGGATCAAAGCAATTTACCGTGATCATGCCCGGCGTGTCGTCGATGATCACATCCACCCCCGTGGCTTGTTCAAAGGCGCGGATATTCCGCCCCTCGCGCCCGATGATGCGCCCCTTCATGTCATCGCTGGGGATGGCGATGGATTTGGTGGTGCCTTCGCTGGTGACTTCGGCGGCATAGCGCTGCATGGCCTGAAGCATGACATTGGTGGCGCGCTGGCGGGCTTCCTCTTTGGCCTGGTCTTCCTCGCGCGCCAGAAGGGCGGCCATCTCGTGGCGAACTTCGTCCGTGAAGCGCTTCAGCAGCAGTTGTCGCGCCTCCTCCGGCGATAAATTGGTGATCTGCAGCAGGAGTGTTTTTTCACGTTCATGAACCTGCTCCAACTGTTGCTCTTTGGCCGCCAGGGCCTGGTTCCGCTCGGTCAGGGAGGTTTCCAGTGCCGCCAGGTTTTTCTCCTTGGTCGAAAGCGTATCGAGCTTTTGATCGAGCAGGTCTTCGCGTTTCAAGAGGCGCTGCTCCAGGTTGCGCAGCTCCTCGCGCAAGGTTTCCACCTCGCGTTCCGCTTGTTCGCGCATTTTCAGGGTCGCAGCGCGGGTGTCCATTTCCGCCTGCCGGGCTGCTTCCGCCGCGCGACGCTGGGCTTCGGAAATAATTCGCTCAGCTTCGGCCCGGGCGCGGTTTAACACCCCGCGCCGCCGCCAGCCAATGGCCAGAACCGCCAGCAGCCCGCCGAGCAGCAGGCCGCCCGCCACGCCCGCCAGCAGCGCGGCAGGGGTCCACCTAAGGGCCGCGGTTGTCAGAAACCCCGGCGGAGCAGGCGCGGCGACCCAGGGGCGGAGCAGACTCCGTAAGAAAGTCATGGTTAACACGAACATGGTTACCCTCGTTGTTAGGAACCAGGCGCGCCGCCGGCAGGCAGCAGGTGGCACTGCCTGGTGAACGCCCCCGGGCGTTGCCAAGGACGAACACCGGACCGTTCACTGGACACGCCACCGGCCAACATCCGGCCGGGGAGGCTTGACCTGCGTTGAGGAAAGGCCACCAGAGGACGACGAATGGATGTGGAATAGATTAAATCAGACGCGGGCAGGCGATCCCGGCGCGCCGGGATCCCCATCGGGTAGCGCCGCGCATCGCCGCGGCGCCGCCGGCCCGAGGCAGGCCAGCACCCTGGCTCTCGCGCCGGCGGCAGGGCGAAGCTGGCACAGCGCCGGGGGAAAACGCCCC
The DNA here is from genome assembly GCA_021785435.1 of Planctomycetota bacterium. Lineage (GTDB taxonomy): Bacteria > Planctomycetota > Phycisphaerae > WQYP01 > WQYP01 > JAKCCC01. Next base: position 9,912 of record JAJYFE010000031.1, on the reverse strand, counting down.
CGGCCGCCGGCTATCGCATGACCTGTAGCCACAGAACCCTTGCTGATTCATTGGATTACCAATCGTCGCGCTGCTCTATCGATCCAACTTCAACGGACCGCGGCACATACCGGTGGCGCCACCGGAGATGGCCGATTAGCGGCTTAGCGAACTTTTCTCCCTCCGCTTTGGTTGGAATCTGGTCTTAAGACCTTCTTCCAAGCCTCGCCAGCCAAGTCAAGCCAAAATAACCTGCTTTCCGCCTTGTACTGCCGGTTGGTTCCACCGGACAGCAAGTAGCGCCGCCTTCGGAGACTATACTTATCTTAATGAAACAACGCCGGATGGTCAAGCATTTTCGCCGGGACGTGCCGACGCAAGGGGTGGCCGGATTTGGGGGCGGAGACATACCGGGCGGGCGGCATGAATGCCGCCGCTAAGACGTTGGGGGCTTGGCGCTATCGCTGCCCGGCGTTCGCCAAGAAATCCGGCCACACCCCCGACGTACCTGACGCCGTCTGTCCGTTTCCCTGCGGGATCCCGGATTGGCAAGAGGACGGGCTATAATGTTGTATCCAAACGCGTTGGGCGAGCTTAGACCTGGACCAACCGGACCCAAGCGCGGCGTAGGGTTTTTGCCATGACATCACAACCAACCCGTGCGAACCGGCTGGGCGCCAGGCCCGATGCGGCGGAGGCATCCAGCGCCTGCGGCGCTGCGTATTGGCGGAGCCGGAGCGACGCCGAATGGCGCCGCCGCCTTACGCCCGAGCAATATCGCATTGCCCGCCAGGCCGGCACGGAGCGGGCGTTTACCGGTCGGTACTGGAACAGCACCGTCCCCGGCCTTTATCGCTGCGCCTGCTGCGGAGCAGCTTTGTTCCATTCGGAAAGCAAATTCGAGTCCGGCACGGGCTGGCCGAGCTTTAAGAACCCCATAACGCCCCAGGCGGTGGTGGAGCGCGTCGATCACACCGGCGGGTTGACCCGCACCGAAGTGCAATGTGGTTGCTGCGGGGCGCACCTGGGCCACGTGTTCGACGACGGGCCGCCACCGACGCAGCGCCGCTACTGTCTGAATTCCGCGGTGCTGGAGCTGGCCCCGGCTTCGTCGGGAACGGGCCAATCGCCACTGAATACTTCCTCCGCGGGGCCGGTCATATAGACACATTTGTCCTCCTGACTCCATTTCAGAGCCAGCCGGCCGCCAGGCAGGTGGGCCAGAATAATCGGTTGGGTGCGGCCGGTCAGTACGCCGGCCACGCAAACCGCCGCGGCGCCGGTTCCACAGCCCAGGGTAATGCCGCTGCCGCGTTCCCAGGTGCGCATTTTCACCTCGCCGGCCCCGAGCACCTGGACAAAGTGGACGTTGATGCGCCGTGGGAACCAGGCGTGTCTTTCCAGCACCGGGCCGACGGTTTCCAGCGGAATGCTCTCCACCCGCCGCGCGTACAACACGACGTGCGGGTTGCCCAGAGACACGCAGGTCATACGGTCTTCCACGCCGCCGGCGTTGGTCCAGCCGCGACCGGCGACCGGGTCGGCAGCGGCAAGCAGTTCCGCGGCGGGGTAATCGACGGCGGCGTCCAGCCGCGGAATCAACACGGGAATTTGCCGGGGGTCCAGAATGGGCCGGCCCATGTTGACAGTGACCTGATGGACCCGCCCGTGCTGCAGCCACAAATCCAGTGTCAACACGCCTCGGCCGGTTTCCACCCGGATCGGATTAACCGTGGCCAGTTGATGATCGTAGGCATATTTGGCAACGCAGCGCACGCCGTTGCCGCACATTTCCGATTCGCTGCCGTCGGCGTTGAACATGCGCATACGCACGTGGGCGCCCTGCCGCCGGCCGTCGGCACTGGGCGGAGCGATCAGGATCAACCCATCCCCGCCGACGCCAAAATGCCGGTCCGCGATGCGGACGGCGAGTTTCTGCGGATCCGCCACTGTTTCCTGAAGCGTGTCCACATAGATGTAATCATTGCCGATGCCGTGCATCTTGGTAAAACGCATGTCTTGCTCCCGGTTGGCGGGGGACCTCCCAACGTATATCATAGCCGGCCGCCGCCGTCGAACCGAAGGCTATAATAAACCGGTTGGAAGAACGCACCAGCAAGGAGCCTATGAGCGTACCCTTTTCCCAGATGTGGACTGTCGCCCGCTATGTGACCGCGCAGAAACTCCGCGGCCGCCAGCGCTATCCCCTGGTGCTGATGCTGGAACCGCTGTTCCGCTGCAACCTGACCTGCGCCGGTTGCGGAAAAATTCAGTATCCCCCGCATATCCTCAAGCGGCAGTTAAGCGTTGCAGAGTGCCTGCGCGCCGCGGAGGAATGCGGCGCTCCCATGGTCAGCATTCCCGGCGGCGAACCGCTGCTGCATCCGGAAATCGACGCCATTGTACGCGGATTAATAAAGCAGAAACGATATATTTATTTATGCACCAATGCGCTGCTGCTGGCCAAAAACCTCCACCGCTTCGTCCCCTCCAAGTACCTGACCTTCAGCGTGCACCTGGACGGTTTGCAGCGGGAGCACGACTCCGCGGTCTGTCGCGAAGGCACCTATGCGGCGGCGCTGGCGGCGGTACAGGAGGCGATTCGGCGCGGTTACCGCGTGACGACCAACACCACCCTGTTCGAAGGGGCGGACCCGGTGGCGGTGCGGGCCTTCTTCGACGCCATGATGGACGCCGGCGTAGAAGGCATGATGCTTTCGCCCGGGTACAGCTACGAGAAAGCGCCGGATCAGGAACATTTTCTGGGCCGGGCCCGCACGCGCCGCCTGTTCAACCACATCCTGAGCAATCGGCACCGCCGCTGGCGCTTCAACCAAAGCCCGCTCTTTCTGGAATTTCTGATGGGCCGCCGCTCTTACGCCTGCACCCCCTGGGGTATGCCGACTTACAATATCTTCGGCTGGCAAAAGCCGTGTTATCTACTGCAGGACGGCTATGCCGAAACGTTCCAGGAGCTGCTGGCTACCACCGCCTGGGAGCAGTACGGTACGGAATCGGGAAATCCCCGCTGCGCCAACTGCATGGTGCACAGCGGCTACGAGGCCAGCGCGGTGCACGATACTTTCAGTTCTCTGGCGGGTATGTGGGCCACCATCCGGGCGACGTTTTTCAGTCGGGGCTATCCTGACCCGGCGGCGCTGGAAGCGCTGCAGCGGCCGCCGGAATCCGGGCGCCGCTTCGTCGGCGTTCAAATCAGCGCGCCCCGCCGCGCCCCGGCCCCGCGCGGCGAACCGGACCCTGCGCCAGCTCCGCACGAGGCCGCAGCCGAGCCGGTGGCCGATGCGGCCAGCCGATAAAGTGTAAGCCGGTGCTGGCGCCCGGTTCCACGGAGCGTGAAAATGCCTGCCGGTGACGACATCTTCGCGACGGTGGAAAAAGCGTTCAATTTCCGCGGTGATGTCACTATTCGTACGCGCCAGGGTCAGGTCCTGGAGGGCTATGTTTTCGACCGGCACGCGCCCACTGCCGATCCGGCCAATTGCTTCCTGCGCTTGTTACCGCGGACGGGGGATCGGAAGATTACGCTGTGGTATGCCGATATTGCGCAACTTGAGTTCACCGGCCAAGACGCGGCCGCCGGAAAAAGTTATCAAAATTGGCTGAAGAGACGCGCCAACCGCGACTAACCCGGATTGGCGCCGCAGAACCACAGAAGGCCCAGCCCGGCGCACAGCCGCAACCAGGACACAGCCCAGACCCGAAGAGGGCGACGCAATCAGGCCGGGTTGACGCTTTTCAACGTTTCCATCATCGTGCCGGTATCCACGCTGTCATCCCCAGCCCCAGCAATCGTCGCCGATTTATTCCCCAGGATCGGAAACTTTATCGGGGTTGCAATGGCGTGGCGCGACTGGCGGGCCGGTTCAAACCGTTCCGAGCCATCGCCACACGTTACGACAAACTGGCCTGCACCTTCATGGCTATCGTTCAGCGGGTCGCTGCCATTATTATGCCCCGAACATTCGTCAACACGACCTAAGCCGGATAGATGCGCAAGACGAGGTGATAGGCCGTGCTGGTCGGGCCGGACTTCATCTTTTCTGCCATCCGCGATCCTTTGATGATAGCCCGCGCGGGAACCGCCCCAAGGTCACTGCAGCACGACGTTCCACACGCCCTTCTTAAGGGTAAAGCGGACGAAATGTTCTGCGCCGAATACGACGGACGTGCCGTGCAGGCTTGCAGCCCCGGCCCGCAGGTGGGGTGTCCCCCAAACCTTTGGCCACCAAGCCACGACCCCGATTCTTTTATCGCAGACAACGTGGAGCACAACGCGCTTATTCGGCGCGTCCACACGGCCGGTAATCGAGCAGTTCAGCGCGGCCGGCAGCAGTACCTGTGTTGGAATCCCTGCGGCCGAGCATATCGCGGCGGGTGTTTCGGTAATCTCCGTCACGCACAGTCGCTGCGGAGGCAGGTGCGCGATGCTGTAGCGAAACGCGTTTCGGGCGGGAACGAAGGCCGTGCATATGCGCGAGCTGAATAGCTCGTCCCAATTGGCGGGCAGTGGATGTCCCGGCAGGTACGAATGGTACGCGCGACGCAGGAACTGCCACACGAAGACCCGTTTCGCGGGGTCCAGGCCCATTTTCCGCAGGTTCACCTTGATCACGGCGTCGGCCGCACGACGGCGATGGCTGATCACGTTGACCAGATACGTATTTCCGGGCAGGCCAAGTGTATACGTTTCCAGCTCGTTTCGGGAATCATCGTACCAGGCGTGCCGCAACCCCACGTCGGCCCAGCGGCTCGGCTGGATCTCGAAGGCGGCCTGGTGTACGGCGGCTTGGTACTTCCCCACCGCCACCCAATTCGTTCTGCCGCCAGGAGCCGGAAAGGCCTTTGCATAGGGATCAAGCCAGCACCCGGCGGGCATCAGGCCCGCACCGACCGTCTCATCGATGTAGTTTGTCAAGTTATATCCGCTGCTGTTCTTATATTTTTCACCCCCCAACCAATACAGTGGAATGATCGGCTCGCCAGGTGGTTGGTAGACTTTAGCCATCATGTACGCCTCGGCTTGGTTGCGCCAATCGGCGCGGCCCCAATTCGGGTTGCCCAAGCCCTCGAAGTAACCGATATCACAATAGGGCTGTCCCACGAACGAGTTCAGCCAAAGCAAATCCCCTCGTTTGTGCAGGGCCAGTTGCAGCCGCCGAATGAAGTCGAACCCCTGCGCCGACGTGACCACATGGCCGTTTCCCCAGTCCGCCAAGGAGGTGCAGACGCCGTAATCCAGGTAGCACACGTTGAGGTCGTAGTAGTCCATCATCCGAAGAATCCGGCGGATGAGGTAATCGACGAACGCCGGGGTCCAGTTGGCACGAAAATAACCGCCACCAAGGTAGCCGGGGACAGGCCGCCTGTTGCGCCCGATGCACACCCAGCCCGGATGCTTTTTGTACGTCGCGCTGCCCTTATAAATGTCGTAGACAAAGCTGTAAGTCCCGACCAGCAGGTCCGGGTCGAGCTGGCGTAAGTTGCGCACGGATCTTCTGATATCCGCGCATTTCAGCGCGGTTACCGCACCGCCGGGGTGCATCTGAACTGCTCGCCCATCGGCCGCCACGAAATCGGGCCAACGTATATCCGATGGCGCCCACCCGTCGAAGGCCAGTTCGTCCGAACGAAACAATTCGTGTTGGGCCTGCACCGCTTCCTTACGCCGTTGCGGGTTGTCGGGCGGCCAGTGGCCGCTGATGGAAATGCCATTGGATCCGGCCACCCGCGCCGCCAGCGGCGAGGGTGGGGCGGCCGCGCGGAGAGCAACATACGCCGGCAGGCCAAGGTATTCGCGGTTGAAAGTAAGCTGGTCCCCGTGGAAAAGATGGTAGCACAGCTCCGCGGTGTACGGTTTGCGCTGATAAATGGGATCGTTTACGAAAGTCGCGGCGAAGCCCATATCCCAGCCATACGGCGTCCAATAACTCGAAGGCAGCGCCTGCGGATAGGCCCATACGCCGTTTTCCTTGTAGAGGTATTCGCCGAGGCCGACGCCCGTGACTGGATTGACCAGTGCAAACTGGGCGCGGCCACTCATGGTGTTATACCAGGCGCGCTCCAATACCCGGCGGGTAACCTGCGCAGCCGGTTCGTAAGCACGGTGATCCCCCAGGGTGCCAATGGCGAAGATTCGGTCGTACCAGGATTCCCGGCGGTACGACTGCTCGAAAAACGTCCGGGAGGTGACCTCCAGCAGGGTCAGCCTCCTGGTGTGCCCCGAAATTTGGAGCCGGCAGCAAAGCCGGCGTGGCGCGCCAGCGACGTTCCGGATGAAGTATGCATACTGGAGCTTGACCCCCGGTAAGGCCCGGTTGGCGCCGGTCACTACCAAGCGACTACCGTGAACCGCGATGTGCCGGACCACATCGGCCAATTGGTCGGCATAAACGGTGCTCCCGCGGGTCCGGGCCTGGTAGTGCATGTACGCACCCTTAACCAGTCGCCGGTTGGTGCGGCGATCCCAGATGCCAACGATCGTTCCATGCCTAGGCTCGACCGCGACCGCGAGTTGCTTGGAGGCGATATACCACAGTCCGTTTTCCCGCCTCACGCCTTGGAGGGCGCGCGGCGGCGGTTCCGCGCGTCGACTGTCGGCGTTGACCAGCAGGTAATCGAGCTTTTCAAGTTGCACCCGCGTTTCCTGCGCCCGTGCCAGTGCCGCGTCCCACGCACTGACGCGCAGGGGTTTCGCTTCGCTCAACAACGACCGGAACCTTTGCACAGCGTCGCGGATCCTGGCCGTTAGCGATAGCGCGCCAATCGTGCCGCCCTTGCGGGAGGGCGCTCCCCTGCCCAGAGCCGCTTGCGCTTCGGCCCCGCGCAGGAACGCCCCCAACATCGCGCGGCTGCGCGCGATAAACTTTCCGTTAAGCAGGTTTTCCTGTTCGGCGACGCGACCTGTCGGCGCCGCGCCGGCCATAACCAGACGGGCAAACTGCCGTGGATCCTGGTAGGAATTGCCGGCGTAGTCGATGGCCGAGCAGGAAAAGCCGCCGACGTGGCGGTTGCGACCGACGCGCATCCCCCATACATCGCCGATTTTTGGCGGCGGGCCAAATATCGAGTACGGCACCGCCGTTTCCACCAGCCAGCCCTCGGCCGTCCGCCCGGTGGTGGTTCGATAGCTGCCGTGCCAAACGTGCTGCCGGTTGTTCACCGTGTGCATAATGGCACAGTGTGCGTTGAGGCTGTTGACCCCAATCTGCAGGTCGGGCAGTTTTCCGTAGTTCGGCCCCAGATAAATTTCGACCGAGTCATCATCGAATACCGCGCGGTTCTGTCTCCCGGCGGGACCAGGCCGGGCGGTCGCTTTGAGCCGACCGAGGTGGTTTTCGTAGCAGAGCACGGCGATATAGATATTAGTCCGGTCGCGGCACATACGCACTTCGGTCTGCAATGGAGCGTACTTGTCTGTTCTTCCAAGCATGAGAAAGCCAGACATTGCGGGCAGGTGCGGCCAGATCGGGCCGCTGAGTTTACCGGTAAGCTGCGGGGGGGTGCGGACCATGTAACACTTGTATTGGCGCACACCAGGGGCGTACGACATCCCGGGGCCGCCCTCGCCGACAACCACCCGGTGGCCGATGCGCGCGCTAAGCGGGGCTTGCGGGAACACTGGCGCCTCGTGCCCCCTGTAAAGCGGCACATTACTGATGCGCAAATCGTTGATCAGAGCGCCGGCGAGGCTTCCACCCCCAACGCTGTTACCGATGACAATAGGCCCCGAAACTGGTGGGGCGTCCAGGGGCGGGCTGAACCTCGCGCCGCCGACGGTCTTGCCGTTGATGAACAATCGCAGCTTGGTTGGAGTCCACGACGCCGTGACGTAATACCAGCGGTCCTTGATCCACGGCACGCCCCCGCTCCCACTGGAAGAGCGCAGCGGCGCACGCGCCATGTAGGTGTGCCAGCGGCCGGTCCGATCGATTATACGGATGGTGAAAAAAAGCCCAGGTATCGAACGGTCTGAAGCACCGCAAGCGTAATACAAGCTCAGAGACTGCCCCCGGCCACCGAGCGGCGCGAAGAGCAGGGTGTGGATAATCTTCTGTCGGTCGCTGCGCCTAGCGCTGTAATTTGGCCTGACCAGCATCTCGATCGTACCGCACAGACTGTCGAGATTGGCGGCAGGGTATCGAATCGCCGCGTCAGGCCGGCAGCCCGGAGTGTAGCCCGCATCCAAGGCCCGCTCCGGCGCCATGCCTTGGAAGGCGTAACCCTTGCCCACTTTGCAGAGCCGCATGTTATCCGCGGTCGCTCGGGGCTGGCGGTATCGACTGAATTCGCCATTGAGCGACGAATTGAACGTGGAAAGCAGCAGCACGGCGGCACGAGCGGGCCGCGCCGGCGGCATCAGGCCGACCGTCATTATTGAAGTGGCGGCAGCCAGCGACAATTTGGCTACAATCCGGTGCATTATCATCACAGCGCGATTGCGTTTTCGACGTTCCATATTCATTTCTGGGCCAAAATTAAACAATTTGAACCTTCCCATCATCTACCGGTTTGCTCGTGAATGTCCACAAAGTCTCATTTTGCTCGGTATCTGCTATATGGAGGCGCGAAGATGCAATCGCCCTGATTATCATCACCACGCGAACGTGGAAGGATTGCTGACATTGGCCGCTGCTGCTATGGATGGATTGGCGGTGCGAACCGGCGACATGCAACTGTCAAACGACGGGGCCAGCGTCTGAATTTCCGGCACGGCGGTTAAACTTACGCCGTTCATGCCCACCTGATTAGTGTCGGTGGTGCCGTTGATCACGCCCGTGGCGGTGGTGTAGGTGAAGATGTTGTCACCATTCTGGCCAACATAGGGCGAGATTTCCCACGTTACGTGATCGTCGCCAAAGCCGACATTCTGGCCGTCGCCGGCATGGTTGCCGGAATTGTAGATGTATGGGCCAAAGGTATTGGCGGTGGGCAAGGTGGTGGTGACGCGCTGGTATACCCCGTTACTGGAACCGGTGTCGCCGGTGGAAGCGGCAATGCTGAGGTTGCCCCCATCCACGGGAGCCATGTCGGCGACGAGTGGCACCTCGGTAGTGGCGCCCACAGTGTTGAACCACTGGCCAGGCTGCAGCCCTATGCCGGGATGGCCGGGGGACGCGCCGGAGTTGGAGACCCAGGGAAAAGCGAAAGCAACCGAGTAACTCTCCCCCTCGCCGTTAACGTTGCCAGAAGCCCCCAAGCCAGGGAACGGTTGACCCGGCATTTGACCGAAATTGGTCATATACGCAGGCGGCCCGCCGACTTCCATGGTCTCCTGCGAGGGGCCTGCGGCCAGGGGATCGGACGGGCAGATATAGCTCGCCGGCGTGCTGTAGCCTTGGAGCACCAATATCCACAGGCACGCCATTGAATTAGCTGTCGAGTAATCCTGCGGATGGCTGTTGCCGGGAAATCCGGCGGAATCATACCACCAGTACACCGCGGCAGGCGCTGTTTGTGCAAGACTCCAGCTCCCCTCCGCAAAGTATGGGCCGTTGACGTACTGATTCCATCCCCCCCCGTCCGTGCTCACGAGGTCGTTCACGTTCGCGCCACCCAGAGGTGCGGAAAATGTGCCGTTGTTACTTTGCGCGTATATCGTCATCGCCTGGATGATCCCGCGCACGTTGGCCATGCACACCGCCCGGTTGGCCAGCTCCCGTGCCTTGGCCAGGGCCGGCAGCAGGATGCTGATCAAAATGGCGAGGATCGAAATCACCACCAGCAGCTCGATCAGGGTAAAACCCAGGGCGCCCCGGAAACGGCGTCGCCACGACCGGAATCCCACTCGGCTGACCAGGGATTCCAGGTCGCCGTAGGCGCCCAGCCCTCGGGCCAGGCTCAGCACCATGGAATTCAGCAGCAGGGCCGCCCAGCTTAGCAGCCAGGCGAGGGGGGACAACGCGATTTCGACCA
>JAJYFE010000030.1 GCA_021785435.1 Planctomycetota bacterium | reverse complement strand
CCGGCGCGCCGCAGGGAGTCCCCGTCCACCCCGCCGAAAAACGCCCCTGCGAATCTGCCTCTGGCCTCAAAACCGCCCAACCCGCTGTCCTGTCGGCTTTAGCGACCCGCCCTGCGGAATCGCTGGCCACCCAGGCCGAACGTGTGGACGATGCAAAAAATGTGATAGAATACAGCTTTACGCACCGATGAAATATAGTCGGGGCGATGAACTGCCCGCGGCTGGGCATGTGGGGCGAACGGCCAGCAGCCGCCCGTGCCGTGCAGGCGCCTACGGAGCATGAAAATGGCATCAGCATCGGGTGGGTAGCCTCGGTCGCGGACTCGCCTCCGGTGAGTCGAAAAGTCACCGGGACGACCGCGTCGGGGTTGGAATTCCCCGTAGCGCCTCACGCCTCCATTTTCAGGACACAATGGCGTATGGACCAAATGGCAGACCATACAGCGCCAGCACCCGGCGCCCAGCCTCAGCGCCCGCCGCGGAAGCTGGCCGCGGTCAACGGCGTGCTGCTCAAGCTGATTGAACAACGGTGCTTTGCCGACGATCCGGAGTACCAAAACGGCCTGCGGATGACGCCGTCGGATGTCACCGGCGGCTTGCCGTACCATTTGTTTCTACCGGCGGAGGCGGCGATCTCGCCGGAGGAGGTTTTTTCCGCCCTGCGGTGGGGCGGGCGTGCGGTGCTGGTCGCCGCGCAGCCCGGGGTGATCACGGACTTGGCGCAGCGTTTCAGCCGTTGGGAGGGCTGGGTTCTGGAGCAACCGCCGGCCTGGATTCGGCAACGTCCGTGGGGGCTGCCGCTGCCCGGGCTGGGCCGGCGCGTGCACTACGCGGTTCTGCGCAAAGTGGATTTGATGAAACCGGGGGAAACGACCGACCGTTTCACCTATTTCACACGGCTGGGACATGTGGATTCCACCGACGGCTACGTGGTGGTCAAACGCGTGCCCACGCTGGACCGGGTGGTGGCGCGCCTGCGCTATAAATTCCCCGAACTGTCGCTGGAGGACCTGCACCGGCGGGCCAGGAAATTCACGGACAAAATTTTTCCCGTGCTGCTGACGCGCGAAGCGGCTATGCTCGATATTTTGCAGCGGGATATGCCCGAACCGCTCCGGGAGCGCGTGCCGCGCTGCTTAAAAGCGGAAAAAGACGCACGCGGTTTTGTCCATACGCTGTATATGAACTGGCTGCGTAACGGCGGGCGGGAAATGTCGCAACTTCAGTTCGCCCTGCAAAGCGCCGAACTGCTCACCGCCCTGCACGAAACGGCCGGCGTGCTGCATCTGGACCTGCGCCTCGATAACTTCGTCATCACCCAGCGCGGGGTCGGGTTTATCGATTTTGGTTCCTCCGTGCGCGACCGCGAAACCTTCGCCCCCACTTCGCTGCTGGCGACGCTTTTTCAGGAAATGATGCGCACCTGCCAGGTGCAGCGCACCTTGGACCGCCTGTGCCAGCAGCGGCAGGTAACGAACCCGGTTTTGCGCGGCGCGCTGCACCGCGTGGATAAAGCGGTGGATTTATTTCATCTAACCCTGCTGATCAACAAACCGACGGCCCAGCCGGAGTTCAAGGGCCTGGTGCACTACGACCCCGCCAGCCCGGAGGCCCAGTGTATCCGGCACCTTACGGACGAGGTTCTGCGCCCGCCGGATCCGGACCGACCGCGGTATCGTACCGCGCGGGACTTGCTGCAAGGCCTGCGGCGACTTGAGAAGGATCTCGCCCATGGACCGATCGCCCCGCCCCCCTCACCCCCGCCGCCGCCCGGCGGCGCGGAGAGCAGCGGCCCCTTCGCCAGCCACTCTTCTGACACCATCGCGGTCATGGGCATGTGAAAAAAGGTTACAGGATTTAGATTATAGATTTTAGGCGCGACGGGCCATGCTCCGCACATCCGCACGCGAGGCGCCGTTGCGACACGGGGTTGCTTGCCGTTGGAGGCCACAGCCACGCGCGGAAACACTGTCGCTAAGGTGACGCGCCAGCTGAGCCACGCGAAACGTGAAGTAATCCTGGAAATAGTGCGACGATATGGCGCCAATCGGTTCCCGAGCGCACACCGGGCACGCCAGAGCCAAATTTTAGGCGAGGCGGCGTAGGGGGTGTTCGCGCCGGCGGTAAAGACATCGCCGGCTCAGGGGCCGGCGGGCGAGAACCGAACACACCGATTGCACCACCTCCCGGTACGAATTGGGCGTGCCGTAGCCGACCCTGTCCCGATGGCCGCGGCGCAGCGCCTGGTCTAAGCCCATCCCGAACCACGTGTCCGCAGATATGGCCAGACCCGCTTGGCGCGGGTGGTTACCGCTGGCCTAAGATGTGCAACCCAAAACCTGAAACCCGCGGTGTTACACATCCAGATTCTTTACTTCCAAGGCGTGCGCTTCGATAAATTGGCGACGGCGTTCCACGTCTTCGCCCATCAGGGTGCTGAACATGGCTTCGGCATTGCTGGCCCCTTCCAGGGTTACGCGCAGCAGGCTGCGGCGGGCCGGATCCATGGTCGTGGCCCATAATTCCTCCGCGTTCATTTCGCCTAAACCTTTAAATCGTTTGACTTCAATACCCTGTTTGGCGATTTCATGGATCGTCGGCAGGATGTCGGCCGTGCCGGCGATATCCCGGCTGAAATCGGAGCCGCTTTCCACCCGGTAGCGCGTCATTTTGCGCTCGCCGCTTTCGGTTTCCTCCACCTTCAGATGATAATCTTCGATGGGTACATCCAAGCTGGCCAGCCGGGTGAAGAGTTTTTCCAATTCCCGGTTTTCATGGAGCTCCTCATTTTTTTCCAGGCGACGCTGGGCCTTCTTCTTGGCCTCCACGGCCGCGGCGGCGCTATTGCGGCTTTTACCGTTGCCCTGACCGTTGCCGACATCAGCCACGTCCACGGCGCGGGCGGTGGCTTCAATCTCGTCGAGATGGTTTTTCTCGGCAAAGGCTTCATAATCTTCCGCCTGAAAAAAGAAATGCTCCTGACCGTCCAAGATCACGCGGTAAAGCGGCAGAGCCCCATGTTCGGTCCGCAGGGCCAGCAGCTTTTCGAACGGCACGCCACGGCGCTCCACCACTGCGGCTAAGTCCTGCACTTGTTCAAGTAGTTGCAGCAGTTTTTTCAGTTCTGCCCCTTTATAGCGGACTTTTTCGCCACCCTTCTTGTCCCGCACCAGAAGACTGGCGCCGTCCACACCGAGTTCCAGCAACGTTTTGCGCATGGCCGCTTCGTTCCGGACATATTCGACGTGTTTTTTTCGCGTGACCTGGTACAGCGGCGGCTGGGCGATGTACACCCGGCCGTCACGGATCAAAGGATGAAGCTGCCGGAAGAAGAACGTCAGCAGCAGGGTGCGGATGTGCGAACCATCCACATCGGCATCGGTCATGATCACCAGCTTGCCGTAGCGCAGCTTGGTCATATCCATTTCCCCGGCGCCGATGCCGCAGGCGAGCGCCTGGACGATGGTGCGGATTTCCTCGTGGCTGAGCATCTTGTCGACGCGGGCCTTTTCGACATTAAGAATTTTTCCTTTGATCGGTAAAATAGCTTGGAATACGCGGTCGCGGCCGGCCTTGGCGGTGCCACCGGCGGACTGGCCCTCCACGATGTACAGTTCGGTGGACTCCATGTCGCGGCTGGAACAATCCGCTAGTTTGCCGGGCAAACCGCCGCTGTTCAGCGCACCTTTGCGGGTCAATTCCCGCGCTTTGCGGGCGGCCTCGCGCGCCTGCCGGGCCAGCACGCCTTTCTGCACGATTTTTTTCGCGTCACCGGGATGTTCTTCCAACCAGGCGCCCAGCGCTTCGTTGATGGCGCTGGCGACAAACCCTTCCACCTCGCCGTTGCCGAGCTTATCCTTGGTTTGTCCTTCAAACTGCGGATTGGGCACTTTCACCGAAATCACCGCGGAAAGACCTTCGCGTAGATCGTCACCGTTGGGAAGGTCTTTTTCATCTTTGACCAGGTTGTTGTTCTTGGCGTAAAAATTCAGCGTACGGGTCAGGGCGGTTTTAAACCCGGATAAATGGGTGCCCCCGCCCGGCGTATTGATGTTATTGGCGAAACTGTGCAGGCTCTCTGCATACCCGTCGTTGTACTGGATGGCCACCTGGACCGACATCGGATTTTCCTTGCCGGTTTCCGATTTCTCCAGGTAAATCACGTGCGGGTGGATGGCTTCCTTGCCTTCGTTGAGCTGCCGCACAAACTGAATAATGCCCTTGGAATACTTGAATTCATCCTTTTTGCCGGTGCGTTCATCGATCAAATTGAAGGCCAGCCCCTCATTCAGATAGGCCAGTTCACGACAGCGGACCACGATTCGCTCGTACTCGAACGTGGTGTCGGAAAAAATCTGCGGATCGGGTTTAAACGTGACTTTCGTGCCGGTTTTCTGGCGTTTGCCGACCACTTTCAGCTCGGAAGTTTTCGCCCCCCGCTCGAATCCCATGGCGTGGACTTTTCCATCCCGGCAAACTTCCACCTCCATCCATTCGGCCAGGGCGTTGACCACCGAAGCGCCCACGCCATGTAGACCGCCGGAAACCTTATATCCGCCGCCGCCGAACTTGCCGCCGGCATGCAGATCGCACATCACCACTTCCAGCGTGGATTTCTTTTCGGTGGGGTGAAGGCCCACGGGAATGCCGCGGCCATCGTCGGTAACGCTGACCGAGCCGTCGGGATGGATCGCCACCCAGATGTTGGTGCAGAAGCCGGCCATGGCTTCATCCACGGAATTATTAATAATTTCCCAGACCAGATGGTGTAGGCCGCGGGTGGTGGTATCGCCAATATACATGCCGGGTCGCTTGCGCACCGGTTCCAGGCCTTTCAGGGCCTGGATGGTCGATTCATCATAAACCGCCAGCTTGTCCTTCGGGCGCGCTACCTCCTCCTTGGGCGGTGCCTTTCGGACTGCGGCGGAAGATTCATTTTGGGGACCGGGAGGGGAAGAAACCGGCTGTTCCTTAGCCATACGGACTCCTGTCATACAACGGATTATACCGGATTGGCGGACTTCGCGGCAACCCGCCGCATTGAGCGCCCTGCTCCGCCGAACCGTTAGCCCGAGGCTTGCACCACCGCAGAAGCAGCCGCAAAATAAAAATATATAAGGAGCCTTATCCCGATTTGGCGGGCGAGCCGGCGCAGCAAGAAATGGCAAGATGAGGGCAACGCTTACGCCCGGTCGGACCTTCCAGGAGGTTTGAAATCTATAACCTGAAACCTAGGTAACGGCGGCCGCCAGCGCGCCATGGTGAACGGAGCGGAAAGCGTACTTGCAGGTGCAGCGGCCGCGCGGGCCGACCGCCAACACGGGGCAATCGCCTTCGCGAATCACCGCTTCCACGGTGGTTCCCAGAAAAAATTTTCCCATGTGGTTGCGGCCATGGCTGCCCATCACGATCAGATCCGCTTTCCATTCCTGGGCGACCGCCATGATCTCCGCCGCCGGGGCCCCATGGCGAATAAAAACAGGCATGGTTTTGTCGCGTAGCCGTGCGACCGTGTCCTGGCAGAGTTGGGCCGCTTCTTTTTTCATTTGTTCCAGAGCGGCCTCGGAGAGTACCGGCGCCTCGCGGATCGCCACTGGCGAGGCGTCGATCACGTGCACCAGGGCCGCTTCGGCCCCCAAATCCTGCGCCAGCGCCGCCGCAACTTCCGCCGCCCGCCCCGCGGAAGGACTGGCGTCCATGGCGATCAGGACGCGGTGGACGGCGCATTTACATCCGCTGCGCCGCGCATAACTAAGCTGTTCTTGCAGCCGGCGCGCCGCCACCGCCAGCTCCGAAGACTTTACTCCAGCCTTTTCCAGCGCCGCCGTGGCGGTCGCGAAAAATATCTCGGCTGCTGAAACCAAGGATGAACGCGCCATAGTAAATCTATTATAGCTCGGCGTGCGTGCCGTGCTCATCGGCAAAAACAGGAACTTGCTATCGGTAAATCCGCTGGTTTCACACTGGGGTTTTTCCCTAGCCGCCATATTTCATCGCTTCAGCCCTACCGCGGCGGAGCCGCAGCCAAATAATATAGCCCCCGGCCCGCACGGAGGCGGAGCGGTTCAGTCGCCCCGGCGACCGGCGGCGGATCGAGGAGTCGGCTTTGGAGACTTTACCGGGGGTGGGGGACCCGATGGCGACGAAAGCTCTCTTTTTAAGGCAGTCCCTCAGCTCGATTTTTGCATTTTTTGGGGGGCGTAAATGGCCGAATCCTTCGGAATTCGCGGTAGCAGGGCGAGTTTTTGCACACCCCGTCTCCTACACGAGTGTGCAAAAACTCCACGCCATCTTAAAAGGCCAGTGAAATCACGCTTTCCGGCTCCTCCGAAATAGGCAAAAGTCGAGCTCAGGCCCTGCGAGGGCCTAACGGAAGATGAAAATGGGCCAAGGTCGGCGCCCAGAGGCCCCGATGGCCATCGGGATAGCCGGCGCTGTCCTTATCGCCGGTGCGAATAGCTCAGGCGGCCCATTTCGCGGGCGGGAAACAGCTGATGCAGGGTTTGGTTGGCGTGGCGCAAACCCATCCAGTTGCGCAGTGGCTCGCCGTGGCGACTAAACGGGCCGCCTCCGCCGACTGCAGGGTCATGATTTTTAATTGGGGCCGCGCCGGCAGCGCGGTGTGCCTCGCGTAACGGGCAAGGATGGCTCCGTCTCCCTTTTAACGGTTTGGTGACTTTTTGTTCGCAACGCCAGTTTTAATCGCGGCTTGCTGCACCGCCATGGCCACCTGCCGCACCACGTCGCGGTTGAAAACGCTGGGAATAATATATTCCGCATTCAGTTCATGCCGCGAAATGCAGCCGGCAATGGCGTGGGCGGCCGCCAGTTTCATGGCTTCGTTGATGGCCGTGGCCCGCACATTCAGGGCGCCCCGAAAAATGCCGGGGAAGGCCAGCACATTATTGATTTGATTGGGGTAATCGCTTCTTCCCGTCGCCATAATAAAAGCTTTGGGAAACGCTTCTTCCGGCATGATTTCCGGAACCGGATTGGCCAAGGCAAACACAATCGGCCGGGCGGCCATTCCTTTGAGGTCCCGCGCGCCGATCACGGCGGGCCCGGAAACACCGATAAAGACGTTCGCTTGCTGGAGGGCGTCACGCAGGGCGCCACGGCGGTGGTGCGGGTTGGTGTGTCGGGCCAGCCACAGCTTGCTGGCGTTGAGTTCCGCCGAGCGGCCTTCCTCCAAAATGCCCTGTCGGTCGCAGACCAAAATCTCGCCCGCGCCAGCCTGTAAAAGAATCTTGGTGATGGCGGTGCCGGCCGCTCCCGCGCCCGCCACGACCAGCTTCAACTGCGACAGTTTCCTGCCGGTCAAGCGCAGCGCATTGAGCAAGGCCGCCAGGACCACCACCGCGGTGCCATGCTGGTCGTCGTGGAATACCGGAATATTCAGGCGCTCTTTCAAGCGGCTTTCAATTTCAAAGCAGCGCGGGGCGGAGATATCTTCCAGATTGATGCCGCCAAAGCCCACCGCGCAGGCGCTGACGATCTCAACAATTTCGTCCGGCTGTTTGCGGTTCAGGCAAAGCGGATACGCGTCGATGTTGGCGAATTCTTTAAACAGCATCGCCTTGCCTTCCATGACCGGCAACGCCCCTTCCGGACCGATGTCCCCCAGGCCCAGCACAGCGCTGCCATCACTGACCACCGCCACAGCGTTGCCCTTGCCGGTGAGTTGCCAGACTTTGCGATGATCTTGTGCGATGGCCATGGAAACGCGCGCCACGCCCGGCGTATAAGCCATGGATAGGGTGTCCCGTGTGGTGACCGGCACTTTGTTTTGGATGGATATCTTGCCCCCCAAGTGCAGTAGAAACACCCGATCCGATACCTGCAGGACCCGCACTTTCCCCAGCGCCCGTATCGCGGCGATGATTTTTTGGATGTGCTCTTCGCCGCTGGCCCGCACCGTCACATCGCGCGTCATCAGCTTCCGGTCCACGGACACAATATCCACCGCGCCCAGATCGCCCGAGTTTTGGCCGATGCTCTCCGCGATACGGGCAAACATGCCAATGCTGTTGGGATATTGCAGGCGCATGGTGAAGGTGTAATTGACGGAGGGTGTGTGGACGGGCGGTTTCATAGCAGTATCTTTCCACGGGACCGGGCTTTCGCCGCCAACTGCATCCGCGGCGTTAACTCGCGGCTGAAGCCCCACGAAGGTCATTATCGTGGCATATTCCGCACGCTACAAGCGCGCTAATGTGGTGTCCCTAACGGACCTTTGCAATCGGCGCCCGCTCGCGGCCCGGTGGTGCGGCGGGTAAATTGCTCGTTTGGGCCAGAATGTTCGAGAACCGCAGGAAGCTCATAACGTCAAGTTTTTTCTGGGACACTACACTAAGATCCGTGGGGGGCCTTACCCGGAAGGTGAAACGGGGACGCAAGCCATATCGACAGCCGGCGACGAAACGTGGAAACGCAGCCATTTATCACGATGTGATCGTACCTATCGCCTGTATGCCCCGCTCCCCAAGCCATTGCCAGCCGTACCCCCTCTCCAACTCCGTTGCCGCGAAGCATCACCTCCATCGCCCCCACGACCCAAATCCCACCCCGGCCCAGCCGAGCGGACAACAGTGCCTATTGTCTATCTTAGCGTTCTTGGCGCCCTTGGCGGTTAAACTCGTCAGCTCCTTCTTCATCCTTCCGCCTTCCGCCTTCGTCCCTCATCCTTTGTCGCGGCGCCAACCGGAAAAGCTGCTGGATGGCTTGGGCTAAATGCATCTGCCGGGGCTGGGAACTTGACGCGGCCAGCTCGGTTACCGGCAGATGCAGGATTTTACTGACGATCCGATGCGACATTTTGCGAATCGCCTCGCGCTGCTCTGCGGTGAGTTCCGGATGGGCGGAAAGCAGCTCTTCCACCTGGTCGTGGCCGATCTGGCGGCAATGCTCGTATAACGCCCGCACCAGCGGCCCGGTGTCGCGGCTAACAAACCACTGCGCGAACTGGCGGGCGTGCTGGTCTACAATCTGCCGGCAGGCTTGCACCTGGGCGCCGCGCTGCTTTAGGTTTTCCTGCGCGGCGTGTTGGAGACTATCAATATTGTATAGATAAACGTTTGTCATACGCCCCACTGCCGCTTCGATATCCCGTGGGACGGCAATATCCACCATCACCAGGGGGCGATAGTGTCGCCGCTTCAGCACGCCTTTCATCGCTTCCGCGGTGATAATAGGCTGCCCTGCGGCGGTGCTGGTCAGCACGATGTCCGCGGCGGTTAACAAGTCCGCCAGGCTCTCGAAGGGGGCCGCGGCCAGGCCCCGGGCCGCGGCCAACTGAGCGGCGCGCTCCGGCGAGCGATTCGTCACCAGCACCCGGTGGGGCGCCAGTTCCTGCAACGGAGGCAAAAACAACTCGGCCATTTTACCGGCCCCGATTACAAGCACGGTTTTGTCGTCGAAACGGTCAAAAACGTCCCGGAGCATCGCCACGGCCACACTCGCCACCGACACGTGTCCGCCGCTTAAGCGCGTCGCTTCGTGAATTTCCTTCGCGGCGGCGAAGGCCCGCTGAAACAGGGCATGTAAAATGGTCCCGACCGTACCCGCAGCGCAGGCGGTTTGATAGGCCTGTTTGACCTGCGCGAGAATCTGGGTTTCGCCGATGACCAGTGAGTCCAGGGAGGCGGCGACGCGGAACAGATGCTCCGCCGCTTGGGCGCGATCGTACTGGTAAAGATGCCCCGCCAGATGCTGCCAGGCCACGCCGCGACCCGCCGCGAGAAATTCGCCCAGCCGCTCTGGCGCCGGCACCGCCACGGCTTCCTCGCCCGCCACATATAGCTCCACGCGATTGCAGGTGGAAAGCAGTACCGCTTCCGTGCGGGGATAGTCCGTTTTCCAGCGCTTCAGCGCAGCCTCCGCGCCGGCACGATCAAAGGCCATACTTTCGCGCAAGGACACCGGGGCGGTGCGATGGTTCAAGCCCGCCAGCAACAGGGTGGGATGATGCGGCGCCATATTGCCCCTGCCTCTATCCGGACGGCATCCAGTTCACGGCCGCAAAGACGACCAGCAGCAACACAAACCCCAAGATACTCAGCCAGGCCGCCCGGGCGCCGCGCCAAGACGGCGCCAGACGTACGTGCAGCAGCGACGCATAAATCAGCCAGATGACCGCGGTCAAAATAACCTTGGGCGTTAAGAACCATTGCGGCCCCATGGTGCGGGGATCCTGCACCGCCCATAAAACCCCGCTTAGCGCGCCGATTGTCAACAGGGGAAACCCGAGCAGGATGGCATGACGATTGATCTTTTCGACGCTGGCCAACGGCGGCACCGGAATTCGCCGCCAAGCGGAACCATTCGGCGCCCGCAATCGCCGGTCGGCCAGCAGCCAAACCACGCCGCCGACGCAGCCGGCGGCAAAGCAGGCAGCGCCCAGTAAAAGGCTGCCCACATGCACAATCTCCCACGGATTGGCGGCCGGAAACTTGCGATACCCTGCCCAGTCCAGAACCGCCCCCAACAGAATCAGCAGGGCCATCATGGGCAACAGGAAGATGGCCAGATTGCGCAGGTGGCGGGTCCACTGCAGCCACGCCCACAAGCCCGCCAGAAGCAGTCCCAGCAGCAGGAAGGCGTCAAAATAATCCGATAGCGGCAACGTCAGACGGCGAGCGCTCGCCGCTCGGCCAGCCAGCAGCACCGCCATTAGCACCACCCCAGCGCCAATGGCCATGCCACGCGATACCCCCGTGTTGCCGCGGGTGGGTTCGCCCGGCGCCGTTTCCCCCGGCCGCGCGCACCAGCGCAATTCCAGCCAGAACGCCAGCCCGAAACAGACGCAGGCCGCCACCGTGGCGGCCGTCTGCAGAAGGCTGATGGGAATGGTCGTTTCGCCGGGCATGTCTTCACCGGAGGATTGATTACGGCTCTGGGCTTTCGAGTTTCCAGTTTCTAATTTCTGACGCAATGCCGCGCGCTGGGTTTCTACCGGTTTGACCTCTGCGCACGACTTCAAACGCAGTAGCGGGGGCCAACCCCCAAGCACCTGGCACCCCGCACGCAGAGCCTAACTCCCAGGCAAGTAGGAGCGCAGAATGCATGCGGCGACTGAAACGGGGCGTCCGGCCGGTTCCAGTCGCAGGTCGAAGATCCACCCCGGTGGACACGGTCCGAAGTGCCGTGGCTTGTCCGTTGGTTCGACGGCACATCGGAGTGTGCCTGCTACTACCGCATGCATTCCGCGTTCCTATTAAAACCTGAAACCACTCAAGGCACGTTGTTCACGTCGCCAGCGTGCGAAAAGCCGCAACGCCGCCTGTTCGCCCCCTTGCCGGAGTACCTGTTCCATTTCGGCGCCGGCCAATCTTTCCAGAAATGCCCGACGTTGTTTTCCGGCCGGCATTTCGGCCAGCACTTCGGTGCGCCAGCGTGCCAGCAGCCGCACATGCTGCCGCCAGACGTCATCCACACGATTCGCCAAACCGCGGCACAGACGCCGTGCCAGCGCCGGCGCCGCCCCCCGCGTGCTCACCGCCACCATGATGGCCCCGCGGGTTTGCACCGCGGGCCGGACAAAATCGCTCTCCTCGGGTGCATCGCAACGGCAGCACCAGATACCGGCCCGTTGCGCATCGTGCCGCACCTGGGCGTTCACGGCCGGTTGATTCGTTGCGGCGAAAACCAGCCGCCAGCGGGGTGCTCCCGGACGGTTCAGCCAACCGGCGCGATAATTCCGCCGCAGCAGTCGCACGGCCGGCAGCCGCTTAAAATCCCTGCTAAACGATTCGCCCAGCACCGTCACTTTGGCCCCACCGGCAAGCAAGGCCCGCACCTTGCGCAGCGCCACGGCGCCGCCGCCGACAATCAACACCGCTCGCCCCTCCAGTGATAACAGCACGGGATAGGCAGTGCCATTGCGGCTCTTGGCGGCGGCAGGTGTACGGGGCGCCACGCTCATGGCTTCATCCAACCGACGGGCGCGGCCAAAATGACCTCATCCCGCTGCAGCACGCGCAGCATTTGCAGACCCTCCAAGGCCCCACGGCGGGCCGCGGGCGACAAACCGCTCCAAAGCGGGCCAAGCTGTAGCGGAAGTTCCGCCTTGATGCCGAACTTTTCACGGATCATCTCGGCCAGGGTTTTGGCTCGCGGAAATATTAACACCTGGTACGGACCAACGATATGCGCCGTCCGGGCCGCACGCCGGATCACGGCGGCCAGGGAGCCGATTCGGTCTACCAGGCCGGCCTTTACCGCCGCCGTACCGGCGAACAGTCGTCCCCGCGCCACAGCTTGGATGTTGGCGATTTTTTTACCGCGGCTTTCCATCACCCGGCGCGTAAACAGACGGTAGGTGCGGCGCATCAGATGCCGCACGAAGACCCGCTGCGGCGGCGTGAACGCGGTGATTCCATCGAAAAGGCCGGCATTTTGACCTTGCGAGAAGGTTTCCACATGCAGACCTATCTCTTTAAACAGCCCGCCCAGGACCAGCTTGCCGCCCACCACGCCGATGGAGCCTGTGATGGTGCCCGGATCTGCCGTGATTTGTGACCCCGCGGTGGCAATGTAATAGCCGCCGCTGGCCGCCTCGGAACCCAGCGATACTGTCAGCGGTTTCTTCCGACCCGCCGCGCGGAGAATCTGCCAGATCTCCTCACTGGCTTCGGCGGATCCTCCCGGCGAATTCACCCGCAAGACGATGGCCTTGACGCGCGGATTTTTCACCGCCGCCGCAACTTCGCGACCGATCCGGGCCGGCGTGATGATCCCGTCCGCCTCCGCGGCGCCCGGGAAATCGTCCGCAATAACCCCCGTGGCGCAGATCACGGCGATGGCCGGCCACAAGCCGCCCGGCCGGGCCGGTCCCGAGTTGAGCAGTTGAAACAAAGCGAACGGGCTGTTCAGATTCACGGTCGCCCGGGTGGGCGTAACCAGATTATGGACCACCACGCACCCGCCGGCAAAGTGTTTTTCTAGCCAGGGCGTGACGGTCTGTCGTCCCGTTGTGAGCACGTCCACCAGGCCGCGTTTTTTCGCCGCAGTGCCTGGCATCCACCCTTGGTTGATCGCCGCGGCCACCTGCGCCTGCGTTAAGTGGCGGTGTGCGGCGATGGTCGCTGAAATCTGTTGATACCACGCCCCGACCAGTTGGCGCACCTGTCCGGCGAACGCCTTGCTGGCCGAGGTGCGGGTGAATGGTTCCTCCGCTCCCTTGAACTTGCCAATCTGCACCATGTCGGCCTGCAAATGTAATTTGTCCAGCAAACCTTTGAAAAACATAAGTTGCAACTCGACCCCTGGCAGAAACAGCGTACCGTGGCGGGCCATAAGGATCGTATTGGCGTGGCACGCCAGCAGGTAGGTGTTGGTGTCATAATCCTCCGAAAAAACCGCAACCTGTTTGCCCGCGCGCCGAAGGCGATCCAGCCGGCGGCCCAGTTCCTGGGCCTGGGTCAGCGAAAGATCAAACGATTGCAGATTCAGATACACCCCGGCGATGCCCCGATCCTGCGCCGCTTTCCCCAAGGTATGGATCAAACTCGTCAGCGCCGGCCGATGGCTTGGCCCGAAATGGAAAAGCGAAAAATTGAAACCGCGCGGATATTCCAGCAGTGTTCCTTTCAACGTAATCTGCGCCACGCGGTGCGCCGGCAGGCCGATCCCTCTGGCACGAACCCCGGCTACGGGGTGTACCGGCGCCGCTTGGACGCGCGGGAAAGCCGCCCAGCCTGGTAGCGCCATCCCCACGCTGAGCACCGCCGCCGTTCCAGTCCATATACGCCAGTCTCTCATGGCCGCTTTTCTCCTTATAGGGAGCGGGCATCTACCCGATTCAAGGGCCGTCTGGACGGCCGCCTCCGGATGCCAACGCAGTCCCACCGCATTCCACGCCGATATCCACGCTATTATTCTACCAACCCCGGCGCCGGAGATCACGCGGCGCCGGGCGCATGTAGCCGGACGCACGGCAGGTCTTGCGGCGCGCTCCGCGAGGTCGGCCCCGTTCGTACGGAGCGACCAGGCGCGTTCCTGGCGCGGGCGGTCGGCTCGCTTCGTCGCTGGAATCCGCGTAGACTACTGTGGTACTTCCGGTTGCGATACCGCCATGCCGTGCTTAGATTACGCACGGGATCCGATCCTTGCGACCGAATCGCCGAATGATCCGCCAGCCGAGAGTGTTGGGGAATGTAACGCCATGAATATTCTATTCATTATGACCGATCAGCAACGGTTCGATACGATCGCGGCCCTGGGCAACCCGCACATTTATACCCCCCATCTGGACCGCCTGGTGCGGCGCGGCGCCAGCTTTACCAATGCGTATTCCCCCTGCCCCGTATGCATGGCGGCACGCTACTGTATTCGCACGGGCTGCACACCTTTGACCACCCGTTGCTTCACCAACGCGCTTTCGGCGCCCGCCCCTGGCCAGGCCGATACCATAGCGGGGCGTACCGGCCGATACTTGGCCGCCACGATGACGCGGCTGGGCTATCGCACCTTCGGTATCGGAAAATTTCACACGCAGCCCTGCTACGAGGACCTGGGCTTTGAGGTGCACCTGCACAGCGAGGAACTTTACGACACCCCGGCCAATCGCAGGCGGGACTCTTACGCTGCCTTCCTTCAAAAACAGCACCCGGAGTATGCCTGGCTTGAAATGCTGATGGGGGAACGCACGGAAATGTACTACATGCCTCAGCTGAGCCCCATGCCCGCCGCCCTGACGGTGGAAGCTTGGGCGGCAGACCGGGCCGTCGAACAGATCCGTAAAAAAGACCCCCGACCGTGGTTCGGCTTTGTATCCTTCATCGGCCCGCATCCGCCCTTTGCTCCGCCGATCCCTTTCAATCGGATGTACGATCCCGATCGTATGCCCAATCCGAGGCGGGGGGATTTGGCGATCGATCATCAGGATGACTACATCCCCTGGATGAACCATGCCATCTGGGCCGACGATATCAACGACGCCCACGCCCGCATTCTGAAGGCCCGCTATTATGGTGAATTGTCTTACATCGACTGGTGCCTGGGCCGCATTCTCGACGCCGTGGAAAAACGCGCCGATGCCGACGACACCTTGATCGGCTTCTTCTCCGATCATGGAGATCATCTCGGCGACCATCATGCCTGGCAGAAGGAAAGCTTTTTCGAGGCGTCGGTACACGTGCCGTTCCTGCTGAGCTGGCCAAAACGTATCGCCGCCAATATCCGACGCCCGGAACTCGTTTCGCTGATCGATCTGTTTGGCCTGGCTACCACCGTGGCCGGGGCGCCCGAACTGCGCGACGGCTGCGACCTGCTGGGCGTGCTGGCCGGCCAGGCCCAACCCCGCACCCGCCTGTTCAGTTACTACGGCGAACCGGGTACGCCGCTTTTTAAGATCATGGTTCGCCAAGGTGATTGGAAATACATCTTCCTGGCCAATGGCGGACGCGAACAGCTTTTCAACCTGGCCCACGATCCGAATGAGCTGCACCAGGCGTGCCAACGCCACCCGACCATTGTCCGCGATCTGCGCTGCGCCGCGGTGGCGGAATTGTCGGCATCGACCAGCGGCCGCCCCGCCCTGAAGGGTTCAGACTTGCGTGCGTTTCCCTTCCACCAACGGAAACGCGAGCGCATCTACCAGTTCGACTTGTCGCGGGGCATCCACGGCTTTCCGGCCCATCCGAAAGACGTATGGCCAGCCCGTTAAACGTGGATCTGCGTTGCCGGGAAGGTTACCCTGCGGCGCCGCCAGCGCTAAAAACGCGCTGCTCAACATCATCGCGCAGCCGCAGGCCGCGCTGGGGTGGAAGGTTCGGATTTCGCTGCCGTTCAGAAGCAGGCTCGCCTCCGCGTGGAGGGTGTGCCCCCTGCAGCGCGAAAGTGAGACCGCGGGAAACCATGCCGGGCCGCGCCGTCCAGTGCGACGTTACGCCGGCTGGCGCACCCGCCGGTCGAGTTTGAGCATATTGCCCAGCGACACCAGATGCATGTAAATAAGGGCCAGGAAGCCGCCGCGATAAAGCTCGGCGATTTTAGCGTCGGAAAGCGTGTTCAGCCGGGATTCTTCCACCGCGTAAAAGCCGCGCAGCGCCAGCGTCTGGCCCCCCGCCGCAGGCCGGGGCGACCCTCCCGCCGGTTCCCGGATGGCGGCCTGGGACCGAACTTCTTTCGGCACCAGCAGATTCAGTTCGTTCAGCTTTCCGATCAGCGTCTGCGTCAGACGGACATTGCCCTGATATTGGCCCAGAAAAGATAGCACATTTCTTAGCAGCGGTGATTCTTTGCCTTCGTCATCAAATAGCGCCTCCCCATCCGGCGCTTCCCAGCCGGGAAACACCGCGTCGATACACACCGCGAAGTCCTGGCTGTTGGGACGCTCCGCCAGTACAAACGGATAGCGACGAATGAAAGCGGGTATGTATGCCCCCGTCCACTTACCCTCGGCGTCCACAAACACATTTTCATTATTACGCAGCCCCAGCACCACCACCGGCATTAAACGGTCCAGGCTGGGGCCGGCAAACACGATGGGATACTCCGTGGCTACGCGGGAAAACTCCATGGCCACCACGGGAACCGAATTGGTGTCGCGCGCGAACGTGAAATTCGCGCCCTGCAGCTTGATCTTGGAGTTCCGATGGGCGGTGCGATCCAAGGCTACTGGTTTTTCGTAAAACAATACCGTCTTGTTGGCGCCGTTCGTCATAGCATCCCCTTGCGTTAAATAAAAAAGAACAAAACTTACCTGGCCGATCCGAAACGTCGGGCCAGCCTTCCAACCAAGGGCGGTATCCTAGCATGGACGGTGACCCCATGCAACAACGGGGTCCATTTGTTGTCCGGTCGATGGCGCGATGCTGATCTGGGTTACGAGTTACGCGCAGAGCGCGAACTTGGCCCAAGTTGCCGGGATTGCCAGGTTCAAATCATCTGGAATATCCATATCCCTTTAGCTGGAAAAGGCGAGTTGACAGGGCGTCGGCGATGTGGCAAACTATAGGTAGTTTGATCGCGGGGTAGAGCAGTCTGGTAGCTCGTCGGGCTCATAACCCGGAGGTCGCAGGTTCGAATCCTGCCCCCGCTATTTCAGGGCCGGTTACAAAAGTGACCGGCCTCTGGCTTTCAGCGAACGCCGCCGAGATCCTTCGACGGCGTTTTCGCTTCCCACGCCAGTTCCGCCAAGGGTTTACGATCCCGGTCGATGGGGGCGGTGGTGTCCGCTTCGCCGGGGGACATATACTACACCCGGCTCCTATTGAGACGTACCGTTCGTCAAAGTAGAAGCGGCGTCCCGCCGCCTTCCTGGGCCAGATGCGCGCCGGCTTGGCCCATGGAATGTATCATCAATGGCCGTGTGCGGTATAACCGGAGCATCTCTCACGGCCGCCCGGCGGGGGCATTTTGGCGAATACTCTATTGCCCCGGCAGCGGCCCGTAGGCATGGGTCATAAGGTCGTTGTCTTTGTTGAGGCGCGGCTAACCACGAACATTTTCCAAGCGGTTATGCCCTTGTGGTGCGGCCGAGCCTACGTGCCGCGTCAACGCCGCCTGTGCGCAGCAGGTCGATCTCCGCTATCGATTTGCCTCCGCGAAACCATGAGCCGCGGATTTTGTGCACCTGCCCCGAATAATACGGGTTGCGGGCGCGGATACCAGTAAGCCCCGGGACCCATTCCTTCTCAACCGCGACGAGGTATAGGTCGTGGAGCGGGCAGGACACCGACTCATCGCAGGCAGCCGCGATGGATGCCGGCGATGCCGCGCATGGAAATGCTTTGACTCGACCTCCCCGGGGCTCACAGCGGTACAGAACGACCACGGCAAACCGAAGGTCCTTAAGCGTGGGATCGGGAGACTGGAAATACCTGCCGACCTTTTGAATGGTGTACTTGTGGCGGGTTCCCTCCACTTCCAGGATGCCCACGGCCTGCTCTCCTCGGCAAAAGACCGCATCGCATTGACCGCCGCCCGTCATCCCAGTTCCGGGGAGCTGGAAGGATGGACCGCCCTCAAGCACCCAGTTGTTTGAAGGGTCGCGCGTAATCCACCAGTCGACCAACATCCCGATCAGAGTGGCGTGGTCGTTACCGAATGTCCGCAGCGCAACTTGCCAGCGAACCCGCGACAGGTCTCCGAGAATATCTGTGCGGCCGTCGTCCAAGAATGAACCCGTTCCTCGTAAACGCACCTCGCTTACGCAAAGAGGCGCTCGAAAACCTCACTGTTGTGCTGACGCAGCCGCTCTGCGAACTCGTTCACGTAGAACATATCGGGGATGTACCGCTGCGCGCGAACGCGGATCGTGAACTCGGGCTTCTCGCGGTCCGGATTGAAGATGACCATTCCGATGCCAAAGAGCATGCAGAGCGACTCGAGGCGGCTCGCATCCTCCTCGGAAAGCGAACTCGGCATGACGACGTAGGACTTGGTCGAAAATAGGCGGTAGGCAACAGCTTGGCCGAAGGCAACCACCGGGGCTTGGGGGCTGATCTTGATCTCCGCGGAGACGATCTCCAGTGGAAACTTGATCAAGTTGGATGCGGTGGGCTTGTAGACGCCAACCACGTCTGGTGTGCCCCACTTCGTCTTGAGCCCCGCCCCGCCAAGGGAAGACACCACTGTCACTTCGTCCAGGTCGTTCTTCAGCCATTCCGCGAAGGGGCCGTAGAAGTCAATCTCGGCACCCCCCGCCTCTACTTCTTGTTGGTCAACAATCGTGATCGGGGTAGGCGCCGTGGTCGGCGCCGATGCTGGCTGAAACAGGCCACGGCTTGGCTTGATGATCTCGGTTGGGAACCGTGTCGCCAGGTCCCAGATTGCCCCATGGATGGTGTTCACCGGCGTTTCGGGTGACTGGCCGGCTATGTCTTGCACGAGTTCCGGGTAGCGTATCCCGCCAGATCGCGAGCCAACGATCTTACGCGCCAACTCCCGGATCTGGTTCGTGGTCATTTTCGACATGCGGGCTCCTCTTCTTTCGCCGACCGCCGGTTCAGGGGTGCCGGCCGCATTCATGATTATCTGTCACTTGACTGTCTGCCGCTAGCCGGCTGCCACTATCCATCCATTGACTGGAGACTCCAAAGTGGGTGCACGCCCCGCGAATCCGGCGGCAGCATGAAACGCCCGGAGCTGGACCGGCTCCCACGGCACGCCAGTCGCGCCCGCCCTTCTGACCTTCCCCCACAAATCATACACTTCCTGTGAGAGCCCATCGAAGTCGGAAAGCCGTGGGCTGGCCCGGAGCGAAACGTAGGGCCAGCTCACGGCCTGCGTCTCCGGCGCCGGCGGCCGGTAGACCAAGGCCGAATGCGGCCGCATCTGGTTGTAATGCTGCCGCCACCGCTCGATCAACACCTTAGCCTCCCGCCGACTGCAAAACAGCTCCCGATCCAGCAACTCGTTGCGCCGCTTCCCCTTAAAGCTTTCCACGTACCCGTTCTCCCACGGACTCCCCGATGCGATAAACAGGGTCCTGACCTGGACGTCGGCCAACCATCGCCGTACACCCTGCGCCGTAAACTCCGGCCCCTTATTGCTGCGGATAGGCGCCGGCACCCCACGCGTGGTCATCAGCCAGGACAAGCGTTCCAGTACGTCATCGCTGGTCAACTTACGCGCTACGTCGATGGCCAGGCATTCCCGCGTAAACTCATCCACGACCGTCAGCATCTTAAAGCCGGCTCCATCATGCGTCCGGTCCCTCACGAAGTCATACGCCCACACATGATCCTTATACGCCGGACGCAGCCGTACACAACTGCCGTCATTCCGCCATAAACGCCCACGTTTCGGCTGTTTCTGCGGCACTTTTAGGCCGACCGGCCGCCCGATCCGCTCCACCCGCTTGTGGTTCACCAGCCAGCCTTCCCCTCGTAACAACGCCGTGATCTGCGGCGTACCATAACACCCGTAGACCGCCGCCAGCTCGATGACCCGGCCCGCCAGCGGCACTTCCTCGGCCCACACCGGTGGGGTATACCGCGGCACCGCCCGGGTTTGGCCCAGGGTCTGACACGCCCGACGCTCGCTGACCCCCAGTGCCACCTGCACCTGGGTCACCGCCTGCCGCCGCCGCGCCGGGCTTAGAAGTTTGGGCGGGCCGCCTCGCGCAGAATTGCCTTGTCCAATTCCGCCTCGGCCAGTAAACGCTTCAGCCGGGCATTCTCCTGTTGCAGTTCCTTGAACCGCTTGGCCTGCGCCACCTTCAACCCGCCGTATTCCTTCCGCCAGCGAAAGTACGTCGCCTCCACAACCTCCAGCAGCTTGCAGACCGCGGCGATGGTCTGACCTTTGCCCAACTCCACCTCCGCCTGCCGCCGCTGGTGCACGATCTGCTCCGGGGAGAATCGTTTGTAGCCTATGACCTGATCCTCCTAAATTCCACCCCAACACTGTCATTGCAGGTGGACTCGTTTTAGGGGGAAAGGTCAGCGGTCATCCGGCTGCTGGCCTCACACATGAATGAAACCGTCAACCCGAACTATCCGGCCCTGGCCGGTGTTCTGCCACAATCCGGCGAACGGTTTCAGGGGCTGCTGCCGCCACTGGTGGACAAACCGACGTTTTCCATTCGTAAAAGGCCCACAGTCATCTTTACGCTCGATGATTACGTGTCCAGCGGCGTATTGTCGGCCCAGGGGGCGCAAACCATTCGCAGCGCTGTTGCCCAGCGAAAGAACATTCTCGTCGCCGGCGGTACCGGCTCCGGCAAGACCACGCTGGTCAACGCCATCCTGCACGAGCCGGAATTCCAGAGTCAGCGCGTAGTGCTTATCGAAGACACCCGGGAGCTGCAATGCTCTGCCACTGACCGCGTGGAATTGCTGACCAAGAACACCGAACCCAAGGTGACCATGAATGATCTATTGCGCATGACGCTGCGCCTGCGGCCGGACCGCATCGTCATCGGTGAAGTCCGCGGCGGCGAAGCCCTGGCCATGCTCAAGGCATGGAATACCGGCCATCCCGGCGGCGTCGCAACCATTCACGCCAACAGCGCCCAGGACGCCCTGCACCGGCTGGAAGACCTGATCGGTGAAGTCTCCCAGACAATTCCGTATCGCTCCATCGCGTCGGCGATCAATCTGGTGGTATTCATCGAACGGATTGCCGCGGCGCCAGGCAGGCGGGTATCGCAGATCGTGGAGATCGGCAAACCCGATATGGAGTTTGCTGAGAAAACCAGTTGCACAGAAATTGCACGGAAATACCCCACCAGATTGCACAACCATGTCGTATAATCCAAACCAGTTTTCAGCAGGAGCACCCAAATGGTTGAGATGTCCCACCGGTTTGAGGAGGAATGTCGGACGTGTCTGGACCGATTCTTCAAAGCGTATCCCAATGCGGTGTTGCAGGCTCGGGCGAACAAGGCGCTGCGGTTATTGCGTGCCAGTGAAAAGCCGCTGAAGGGGAAACCCGAAGGTTGGGCCGCTGGCATTATTTATTTTGTCGCCACAGACGGCCATGTGCCATGCGGCGTACCCGACATATTGAACGCCGACTTTGCGGCGTTGATGAATGTTTCAATGGAGACCGCACGCCACCGGGCGGCACGGGTCAAGGACGTGATTACATTCTAACTGCTGGCATGGACCACGTTGCAACGTGTATTCAAAGTGGTGCCTTGGTGCGGCGCAGCGAAGGCAAAAGTTGCATTGCTCAGCTTGAAGATGGCAAAGCCGCGGGGCATGGGAGCTGCGAAGGAGGCATGACCGTTTCAAAGTGCTGTTTTTGCGTCGCGCATGGACGTCCAGGTAGGAAAGGTGACGGTTCATTGGGATGCGCCGCAATGCGTGAGATGTAGTCATCGAAGGTTGGTATAACGTTCAGCCGAAAGCCCCTCTTTTTGTATCCGTCCCGTATCTGGACCGAAGTGGCGGTCAGGTAACCAATTGATACCAGTGCGGGATAGAAGTGATCGCCGTCGGTCGCAGTCCGGGATTCTACGAACGCTGGCTTTATTTCATGGACGATGCCGTAGAATTGGGCCATCAACATTGGGTAAACTACAAGCTTCTTAGCCTCGATGAAAGTCACCAGTACGTCATTCTCCATCGCCTTCCAATCGCGCCGCAGCTTTACTTCGGTAAGTGCGCCAGCCTTAACGACCGCAACGTCGACCACGTAGATACCGCCATCGTTATGGGCTCCCACAACGGGAAGATTGCTGTGAATTTCGAATTTCTCTTCGCCACGCGTAACAAGGTACCAAGAGAAATTGAAGGGCTTGCCTCGCGATCCGAGCTTCACCCTGAAGCGATTGGCCTGCAAGTTCTCCAGACGGACGTCGTACCCATGACGCTTGTAGTGTTCTGCCGCGAGGACCAGTGCTCCGATCTCTAGAAGTTGCGTTTCTTGTCCGGACAATTGTTCAAAGGAGGCCCTATGCTGACGGATGAATCTCCGGAGTGCAGCCCTTATACCTTCAACGTCCATGCCGTTCCTCATGCAATTGCTTCAAGACATCGCGAAGGGACCTAGCATCCAAATACGATGATAACTGCAATGTTATCAGAATATCCTGAAATTGCTGTCGTAACGTGGTAATCCTGTTCACCTCTGGTGAGCCGCTTTCCAACACAGCGCCGCCGACGGTGAAACCATTGGCGCCCTGTTTGCGTGCGGTATTGATGGAATGTTGCAGTAGCCAATAGGGCGAATCTACGAGCGTCCACAGCCTCCGAATACCGACGACCAGAATAAATTCATCGAGCAATTGCTCATCGAATGCGATGCCAGCGTTACGGAAGATTTCTTCCCCTGCGTCCCTGATGGAGTTAGCGTACCCCTCGATCTGTTCTCTCATGGTACCGGGAAGCTCATGAATTAGCTCTGCGAGGACCTGCAAGCTCATAGGCGCTCTATTCTTTATGCCGAACAAACTCTTAACATGTGATCATGACGCAACGGCATGAGAAAAGATGACATGTTTTAGGTTGGAAGGAGTCATTGTTATTCTTTCATGTCCACGCGTATGCGTGTTCCACTGATGAATTCTTCCAGTTCCTTCCGGATTAACCTGTCACGTTCGCTGATTGCCTCCGCCAAAGTGGTCACCTCGGTGGTGTCTCCATCCAGCATTGTTTCGGCCACGCCCAGTGAGCCGGCCCACTCGTTCAACAATGCTCTATCCTCTTTGAACTCATGCACCTTTTCCAGGAAGAAGCGCAAGGTCTGGCCGCTCTTGGATATGTTGAAGCTCTTTTCCAATAGTGAGCAGTTGCCCAACTGGTTGACGATGGTCAGCGCCTCGTCCTTTTCCGTCACGCCGGTGGGCAAACCGTGTTCAATCTTCCGTTCCCAAATGGCATGGGCCACCAAATGGTCCACGTCGAGGCTCATGGCCCCCGATTGCGCTGACCGTAGCTGGATTTTCGATATCTTCCACCGCTTGTCCTCCAGCCGATGCCAGATCCATAGGGGGGCGTAATACACCCTCACCAATTCCCGGCGTCGCACTTGGATGGCCTGGATTCCATTGATGGCATCCGTCGCCAGCGCCTTGATTTCCCATTCCAGAAAGTCGTGCAATAATTGCGTCGCCTTCTTCGGATCATTTGTTGCCTTCACCACTTTTGCGCACTCCGAAAGCCGCTTGGCATATCCTACGATGGTTTCGGCGCTCGCAACTGCCCAACGCCCGGCCCATTGCGAACCCATCAGCCAGCGGTCGGCAAAATCGTTGAGCGCATTGGCCACCCTTTTGTTGTACGCATCGCTTTCCAGTTCGCACAGCGGGCGAGCGGCCAGCCACGAGTCCGCGATGTATTGCCAGCTCCATAAAATGAAGATGGAATACAACGATTGATAGTGCTGGCGGTAAAGATAGCCACGATTCCAGACCATATTCGAAACTGTCTGGATGGCGCCGATGACGGTCTTCCAGTTCTGCGACAGGTCTTTTGCCATCGGCCGGATGGCATCGCCTTTGATTAGGTCGTTGTTCCCCAGGAGGCGTCCGTCGGCATAGGCGGTTGACCAGACGAACGAAACGCCGGAGACCATGTCCTCCGTGGACAGATCCAGTTTTTCGTCGCGCAGTTGGTTAATCAGCGCCTCAAAACATTGCGACGCATTGCGGTTCCCAGTCAGGGCGGGCTCCCAGCCGACCTTCAGCCACGCGAAGGTGATGTCCTCCCGCGTCAACGTACGACCAGCGGTGTTCAAGCGGGTGAAGATATTCACCACGGCGTCGTTGTAGGCTTCGCGCGGGAATGTTTTTTCGTCAAACTCCGCGAGTTCCAGATAAGTCACCCGCGTTTTCTTCACCCGCGCCAGCGTCAGCAAGAGCGAACCCACCGGCCTCACCAGCCCGACAACTCTTTTTGCCGGTAGTTCGTGTTCGTTCAGCAATGTATTCGCGACCGCTTCCGCCTGCTCCGACTCGAGGCCTTCCATCGACGGTGCCGCCTCCCAAATCCGGCTTAACCGGATATATTTCCCTTTCTCGGCGGTCTCATGCGCCAGTGGCAACGGTTCAATGTAATTTTTCTTCTTCGGGAACTCAGATTGCGCCGGCTTGCCACCGGTCACCACCCATTTCAAGACCGCGCTAAAATCTAAATTGAATATCCGCTTGTTCTTCGCATAACCTGCAGCCAACGCCTCCAGTTCCACGCACAGGCTTCCTTGAGTCCAATGCTTTGATCTCCGTGCCCGTTCATCTGACAATGCGATGCGCCAATCACTGTCGAACATCCGCAGACCCCACGAGTCGCCGCAGACTGCCAACAATAGACTTTGAATCCGCTGTTGCCCGTCAAGCACCATCTGGAAAGTTCCCGGCGGATTTTTTTTACTAACCTGCTCTCCGCTGTCGCCGTCAGTGCGGTCCACGACCTTCCAGAATGGGCGGGCCAGCTCGCGGACGGGATCGTCTTTGCCCACCCTCCATGTCAAGAAGGTACCGAAAGGCCAGCCCCGGATTAGTGAGTCAATCAAATAAATCACCTGACGAGGACTCCACACGTAGGGCCGTTGCAGGTCGGGAATCAAAAGCGTCGCACCCTGATCGTTGTTGGCATGGTTCAACAGGTCGTTCAACTCGCAATGTTGGTCGGTGTAAATGTTTGCCATATTATATCGCTTCCTCTTTCTGGTCCTTTGTTAAATGCACATCATTCACCCGGTCAGCGCCGTGCCGACCGGTACCAGTTGCCAGGCAGCGCCCCAGCGGCCAAGCGAAGGTCGTCGCGGGCGTCGCTGGACGTGTGGCCGCAACTCTTCACACCATCGGTGCCCTTCATCTGGGTTGTGCCCAGTGCCGACGCCAAAAGTTCGGACCTGCAAGCCCATAGGCGCTCTATTCTTTATGTCGAACAGAAATCTTAACATGTGATCATGGCACAACAGCAGGCCGAACGATCTGTACCGCCGCTCCATGCGGCATACCTCATGTTTCACGGGCATTGTCGCTTACCACAGATTGCGCATGTTGTTCACAGCGTTGTTCATAAATCCCTGCGTTGGCAGCTTCAGTGCACAGTTATTGTCCGCACAGCCAACTCTTCCGCATACTCCGCAATGCGGCAGTAAAGGTTCACCAGCCGCATTTGCTCCACCGTCTGACATCGCGTCATCATAATCCTTGGTGAACCGACCACGATGGCCAGACATTTCGCCCGTGATATCGCCACATTCAGGCGGTTACGGTGCAGCAGAAACTCCGCACCCCGCGGCGCATCCTCCAGGGACGAACAGCACATGGACACGATCACCACCGGAGCTTCCTGGCCCTGAAACCGATCCACACTGCCGATACGGGCGGAGGAGCCAAGCCGTTTTTTAAGTCGTTGCACCTGCATGTTGTACGGCGCGACGAATAGGATTTCGTCCTGTACCCTCAACTGCCGCCTTTGGCCTTCATCTTCAAACTGGGCCGACATTAGCTCGCCAACAATGGCGGCAATGACTTCTACCTCTTCATCGCTGCACTGCGTGTTGCTTTCATGCTTAACGGGCACATAGAGCAAGCCCGTCCCTCGTTTGAGTTGCTTCGCGCCGGCTGCGGCCAAAATGCGGCGCCTCGATGTGCCGGGATGCGCTTCCAACCGGCCTTCGTATACGGCGTCTGAAATAAACCGGCACACCTCCGGATGCAGACGCCGCGTAACGTTGAGAAATACCCCGAATTCCGGCGGTATCGTCTGCCGGCCGTTGAGCAGGTATTCCAGGCCCGACTGGCCGCTTTCCCCCGGATGCGATCCTTGAATCGGCTGGGATAACTGCATCTGATCACCCACCAGCACCAGGTTTTCAGTAGCCAGACCGACGCCAACCACGTTAGCCAGGCAGAATTGCCCGGCCTCATCTATGAACAGATAATCCAACGACTTGGCCAGTTCTGGCCGCACGAACACCCAGGCCGTGCCGCCGACAACCACACCGCCGCCGGCCAATTCCGCCACGGCTGCATCGGGTTCGATCCGCTGGATATGCCCGGCTTGTAGGAGCGGGTCATCATTATCGCCGCCCACCTTCACCAGCCGTGCGGCAACGCGGCGAGACGCACACGCTGCATGAACGGCTTTGAGAGCGTTGAGTATAGCCTTATGGCTGGTGGCGGTGATGCCAATTCGCTTACCCTGCTGCAGAAGCTGGGCGACAACATGTCCGATGGCATAAGTCTTACCGGTGCCGGGTGGCCCCTGAACGCAGAGCGTTGTCCCATCCAGACGCTGAACCACTTCGGTCAATTGCGGGATCAATTCCCGCTTTGGATCGATAAGGGCTCCACCATTGTGCCCCATGATCCGAGGTGGTCGCCGGTATAACAAATCCTCGACTGCCCTTGACGTTGTTTGCCCACCCCACCAGGCCGCAACGAAGCGATAAACCGCGTCCGCAATCTTGGCGCCGGACACGTACTCATCCGGGATCAGATTAAGGTGTGGCGGTGGTGCGCCGTTCTTCGGGCCGATTTTGATGGCTATCCTGCCACGGTCCGCGTTAAAAGATGTAACTTCAGTCCGTTTTTCAAGATCGTGGGCAAAAAAGCAGCGGCTGCCTTCATCAACTTTTGTGTCCTGATCGGGATCGAACGCGAATTCATAGACATGCGATCTGGCCACCGGTGTCGGCGGTGCTGGGGTGCGCTCCATCCCCGCCAGGCAGTCAATATCATCGTACAGTTCCTGTTCGGTCATTTCGTGGCGGTCGAACATGCGCCAAAACACCGGCTTGGCCTCGCGCCAGTGAAATTCCAGGAGCCAGGCCAATGCTTCCGCCACACGTTGACGTTCCGGGTCCGGGATGCCACCGGCAGTGATGCTATTGAGTATTTCACGGCACAGGATCGCCGACGGGTGTTCCGAACCTGTGCCTGTGCCCGTGTCGTCCTCGCGCTGCTTGGGAGGCTCCGGCGGGATGTAGACCACGCTGGCTTCTTGTTGGAGCGACCGCAACCAGTCGGCCAGGCCGACCAGAGACCGACAGTCCACCTCGTTGTAGTCACGAATCTCTTTGAGAATGGCCGAAGCCCGCCAGTCTTGGGACTGGCCGCTGTCGAGCCAATGTTGATAGGCGACCACCGATCCAGATGCCGTGACCACCTCCCCCTGGCGCTGGGGCATATAGAGACACTCTATATCCTTCAGCGAATAGCCTGTGCTGCCGATCATCACGCCCTGGCGCACTACCGTGTACAGGTCCACAAACACGTGGTTGCGGAGCAGATCGTCCACTTCCTTCTCACGGCTGGCGTATTTGCCCATCAGGCGGCGCACCGCGGTAGTTTCATAGGCCGCATAGTGATAAATGTGCAGCGTCTTATCCCGTCGCCAGCGGGCATACGCCCAATCGATGAAATCCTCAAAGGCTTTCCGTTCCTGTATCTCATTGTGTGCCCACCAGTCCGTAAAGCTGGGTTTGCCATCACCCAGGTGGACGGCGCCAAACAAATATTCCAGCCCACCCTCGGCGAACGGGAAACCCTCCATGTCGAAGAAAATGTCGTACGGTGATGGCGGCGGCAGCCGGGCCAGACCGCGTCGCGGATCATCTTCCCGTGGCCGGACGATCTCGACTATTGGCTGGGGCTTCCCTTTTGATGCCATTTGCAAAAACGCCTGGCTTTTCAAGCGTTGGAAAGCCTCCGGCTGGATGCGTGAAACAGATTGTACTGTGCTATTCGCCAGGGCCGTCAATGTCGTTATGCCCGCGGCCTGGAGCTTTGTGATCTGGGGAAACGTGATACGCGCCACGCGGCAGAGATGATCCTGGGCTTCCAATATCTGTGTCGCCACCTCGGACCACCGGCCGTAGCCGCGATCATTGCCTGGATCAGGGGGCGCCTTTGGATCGAAGCGACTCTGAAAATCTAGGTATGCCCGCTTGAGGCGGCGGAAATAGAACACAAATTCGTCGGTAACAAATGGTTGTTCCCGCTTATCACCCAGCACGAAGACGAAGCGTTCGGGACGCCGCTGCTGAATCGCTTCGAGCATGTCGCAGTAGGCGCATAGCTGAATGATGTAGGCCGGTTTGGCTGACAAGGCCAGTTTGGTGTCCCATGGCTCGTAGTGCCACGGGCCAAAAACGGAATCTCCCGGCGTCTTTATGAGAAAGTCCGGATACCCAGCCAGAGAATCCGTAGCCAGACATCCTTGATAAACCCTGCCGCGGCCGGCTTTCATTTCGGTGATGGTTCGTTGAGCGGCAGCGTCATCGTGGGGAATCTCGACGAGGTTATCATCTTGACCTTTGATTTCCTGCACATACTGCGCCTCGTGCGCCGAACCGCGCTTTGCCGCCAGTTCCTGGTCTTCGGTCGGCGCGTCGGGTGTAAGCGCAGCAACGGGCAGTCCGTCCCAGGGAAGCGTAAAGGTTTCGGGAAGTTGGTCGCGTATTAAATACAGCCGATCCATCCATGATCCGAATTCCCCCTCGAGAAATGCCACGAGATCATGTGGGGAATGAACCAGAATGCCTGCCTTGAATTGCACGGCCTATCCTTGTCACTGGTCTGCGCGGACAGCCATCCACCCTTGCGCAATGGTTCTACGAATGCCGCGGACTACACGCCGACAACCCTGAATTCGGGAAAAACTGCTCGAAACGTCGTTATTGTGCCGTCGGCGGCAACCATCGGGAAGTCGGGCCCACGGGCAAACATACATGCCAATTTGTGGGCGACGCTCCCTCGCTGTTCCAGGCTGTTGAGTGCAGCACAGTTCGCGTTCGCGGCCGCCCCCGGCAGCGTGTTTAAAGGTAGTGTGCCGACCGATATTCGATACCAGCAATGTACACGGGGACAGTGGAAGAAGCATGAGCGTGTCCTCGGCGAGCAAACCTCGAAGGTCGAACGGAACGATTCCAGTGCGCCGGGTGAGTGTCACCGGACAGTTGGGCAACGCCAGGTCGCCATTCTCTGGTGCAAGGACTTCCACCCGCCAACGACGCCTCTCCAAGGGCGACACTGCCAGTTCAATTGCTTTCGGTATCATCCCCAGAATGGAACCTTTGTTCAGTGTCACGGCATTTGGGTACTTTTGAAACAGCCCGATCAGTTTTGTTCGTTCCGCATCGTCTACGGGCTTGCCTTTTGCGGCCTCACGCGCTTGGTGCTGTTTCCACATTTCGTCGGACTGCAACGTATGGAGCATAAACTGCTGCATAACTTGCATGGCGTTAGCGCCGGCTTGCTGTAAGAATTCCGGCGTCCGAAAGATGTTCATGGCGACAAATTCCAATACCCACGCACGGTCCTTGATATCCGCAGGAAGCTTGCCTGCCTTGACAATACGCTTGATGACGGGTGCAACGTAGGATTCCATGCCGACGAAGAAATCCTCGAATTGACTTCGCGCGGCAACCGGATCGGCTGCACCTGCCAGAGCATCTGCGTCAGGCGTGTAAAGATTGGCCTTATGGGCTTCGTTGTGCGGTGTCGATTTACGAATTATTTTCCGGTCAAGGTCGAAAACATAAAAGATGCCGTCTTTCGTCCCATTGGACGTAAAAAACGCCAATTGGAATTCTGGCACGTAGTGCTGTTTTCGTTTTTCCGGCATGCGCGGCTCCCTACATGGTACCGTCAAATCTACTGACTCTTGGGCGGCTGTATTGAATCCCGAATAAACGTGAGAATGTAGCCGACGGTCAGGCCCAAGAGAAAGGTAAACGTCGATCCGCCTATTTTACCCGTAAAGGTCAGTATCCCGGCAACCACGACGATCACCAGCACAACTCCGCATGCGATCAGGGACATGCGAAGACTGAAGCGGGCCTTCGCTTCCTGAGCGTGCAGAAGCCGCTCCAATAGTTGCGTTGTGATTCTGATCAATGGATCGGCACGATCCGCCAGGGTGTGTATGATCTGTGAAATGGTTTCCGGTGAGGCCTTGGACGCGGCTGTCGGCGGTGCCGCCGTGGAATCCGCGTTGCCAGGAAGAAGCGGCGGCCTCGCTGTGCCGGCCTGAGTCTGTTGATTGTCTACCATAAAACTAATCTCCTTTCGAGCTTTGCCCTTCACATATCGGCATACAGAAATTAGACCGCCGGGTTGTCAAATGCCCAATTCTTCCTGCTCCTGCCTCTCTCGCTCCGCCTCTCGTTCGGACCAGCGGATTTCTTCCTCTGCCCACCGGCGGATTATGTCCATATCATGATTAAGAAATGCCTTCGCCACGGTCGCCTCACGCATGTGCTGGGCCGCGATGTCGCCAAAATAACTTTGGAAAGAGTGCAGGCCAAGGCAGAACCCCTCGAACACCTCCCTGTTTTTCCCAAACCGCCGGAGCACCGTAAGGGTCGGCTCGGGCACTATGGGAGCTTGCTTTTCGTCCAAGTAAGGGGCTGGTAGCGAGCGTGCGAGGGCGATGGCGCCGTCAACTCCTTCTTTGTCAAGCCAATTATTCACAACCGGGCCTGGCAGCTTGCGCACCAACTCGCCATACGTCAGCATTCGGAACCTTGACCTTGTCTTCTTGTCGCGGACGTACGGCGTGAGCGTCTGAAGCACCGCTTCCGGGTATTCCGACGCCGCGGCAGCCAGTCCGGTTTCGGCCTCTCGCGCCGCAACCACATTTCCCTCAAGCATGGAATGGGTACACGCCTTGATAACGAACTGACTGTCGAAGGGCAACATCCTTACGATAGCTTCCCGCCAATAGTAACCGCCAGTCTCAGCGCTCGCGAAAAATATTTTCCTCGCCAATCGTGCCATCGCCGGGTTACCAAATATTTCTCCAGGGTGCCGACCGGAGGTCGGCATTGTTTGGCTCCAGAGAAAGTGCACGCTCGCGTCGAGCGCTCGTTCGTTATTCTGGGCATTTGCCGCGGCGTATAGCTCGAGCACAGCGAGCGTTTCCTCTTCAGTCAATTGCCGCCATCGGCCCTGCCCGTCACCTATTCCCACGTCAAAGGTCCCCAGGTACTCAATGCCGAGTCGTCCGTCACGCACAAGTTTCGTCGCACGCTCGAAGGCGTGCACGAGATCACCGCCGGCCGTGATAAGTTGGAATGCATCTCGCGGTGACCGCTCAACCAGAGAATCAAGCAACGTGTTTAGTGTCGATGCGTGGGCGGGAGAAACGCCAAGCAGCCCACTCAAATAGCCGACAGCAAACGTTGTGCTGTGATGCTCACCAATTGCATTCATTACGGTCTTGATCAATTGGGCGTCCTTGTCCAATTTGCCGAGCGCCACGCCGAAGGCTGACGCCGAACGGGCCTCATCGGAGCAGAGCCACTTAAGGTTTTCTCGCAGCAAAGAGCGGTCTGCCATCAGTTCCTGAGCAAGCGCGGTTAGTTCGGCATTCCAAGGGGCGTCATTCCCGTCACCGTAATGGCTCATCATCCCTTGACCAACGGCCGCGACGATACGAGCATGGATATCCTGCGGCACCAGGCCAGATCGCCAAGTCGTAACCTCCGCAAGCAGTTCGGGCGTCATTCTCGGTCCGGCAACGTCGTGCTTGAGCACGAAATCTACGGTCTCAAGGAGGTTCGGCAGCAGGTCGCTCGGAAGCTGCGCTGGAGCCAAGATCATCTTTAACTCGCCAAAGAAGCCACGGGGAATCAGGTTGCGCAAGTTCTCCACAGCAATGTCCTGAGCGGTGTGGGAAAGCTCCTGGTTGGACGAGCGGGAGCAGTCGACGAGAAGCTCCATAGGAAGACGCCAGCAACTTTCTAGTTCTTCTCTCG
This sequence comes from Planctomycetota bacterium, assembly GCA_021785435.1. Classification (GTDB taxonomy): domain Bacteria; phylum Planctomycetota; class Phycisphaerae; order WQYP01; family WQYP01; genus JAKCCC01. Next base: position 4,559 of record JAJYFE010000030.1, on the reverse strand, counting down.
ACCGAGGCCGCCATTCATCCGGGGGTATTCTGCCCATTATGACCGCGGGTCCCACTGTGCGCATCCCAAGTCCCCGAAGTGCCGCGAATACTCCCCGCAATGCGTCCGAGGCCAGCCGCGCAATGTCCATATCGCTGGAGAACAGTCGATCGCGCAGGAGCGTAACCCGGTCGCTAAAGGGTACCGCCGTCCCGGAGAGCCCGGGCCAGAAAATTTGCCGCCAGATGTGGGTCGCGTTATTGGCGACGTTGGGTGCTTCAGACTCCGCAAGCGCCAAACGCAGCAGCATTTCCTCGGCATCACTGGAGTATTCCGGCAGGGCCATCGCCCGCTCGCAGAACCAGACGAGTTCACGTCGCGGGCTCCGGCCAAAGCCCGTCGCCACGTGCATCGCTTTAAGCTCTTCGCGCGGTGTCTCCAGGGCGAGGCGCTTGAGTCTGGGCAGGTATAGATCTGGCTGCAGTTCGACCAACTGGATCAGCCGGCGAACCTTGCCATCATCGGCAAGGTCCTGCTGCGTCATTTGGCTGACCCATTGGCCGAAAAAATCGGAGACGGCCTTTCTCATTTCTGGGGTCCCGCAGGCCTGGACCTGCTCGTGGAAGCGCTCTAGAAAGACGTGGGGTAGCGCGCTCAGGAATTTTTCGGGGTCGTGCTCGATATGCGCTTGCCAGGCCCTCTGGAACGCAGCGACGGCGATGATCTTCGGCGTTACGTAGAGGTATCGACCGGCGAGCGCAACGAAGCCAGGTGTGTCCTCCATGGACAGTGCCGCTTCGCGGATGTCGCGAGCGTTGGCGTTGCAGAGTTTGGCGAGTTGGTCCAGTTCATCCGCCATATCGTCCTTGAAGCCAACTCGTGGAAGCAGCGCCAAGGCGCGGATGGCCTGGATCGCGGCTGGCGCGGGAAACACTCGGCCAGGGTTGAGCCGGCCTTCGAGATACTCTTGGTAGAATTGGTCCGGAATGGAGCCGAACGTGCCGTCCTGAGAGATATGCGCGTTTTGCTGGCACAAATCGACGGCGAAGCGGACGAATCCCCTCGACAGTTCGGCGTACGCACGCCGGCGCGGTTCCGGAACCCCTGGGAAATTCTGCGAGAGGATACGCTGCACCACGGAAGGCGAGGGCTCGTCGACGACTATTTCCGAGCCGGGCGTGGGCGACCGCCGGGCGCTGTTGTCGATGCAGATTGTCCTAACGCGCGCTGTACGGCCAGCGAGCGTCCGCTCGATTTCAAGGCGAGCGTTAACTCCGCATTCGTCGGCGACGATGATTGCGGCGCAGCGGCCCTCCCTGGCGACGTGCGCGGCCAGGCGAATCGCCTGTTGCTCATTTCGCGTGTACAACACAAGAGAGGTCGCGCCTTTCAGTCTCGCCATAGCCTCGCAGACCAGCCGCGTTTTGCCCACGCCAGCGGCGCCCTTCACTGTTACACACGGCCGGTCCGCTTGGATTGAAAAGTCTGCGAAGGTCGCAAGACGCTGAAGCGTCGGCTCCAGACCATCTGGGATCACGTACTCCCGGACGATTCGCCGGGCTTCGGTCTGCCAGTCCTCAAAGACTTGGAACTCCTGGTCGCGCAGACCGGGGCGGAAAAATGCTACGCAGACGCCCGGAAAGCGGTTCGCCCATGTTGCCAGATCGTCCTCCGTCAGCACCATCACTTGCTGAGCACCTCTATGGATTTTCTTCGCCTCTTCTTGTAGCATTTTGACCCAGTCGTCCTTTTTGTTCGGAGGCAGCCCATCGCAGATGACGAGGCGATAACCGTATCCCCTTCGAATAAGCTTCTTTGCATAAGGTTTGTTGATTTCGTCCCCGAGTTTTTTCGTGGTGATCTGTCGATAGGCCACTGCCTTATATTGCCACGCCGTGGGGTACTCCAGCCAGCCGGTGGTATCGCCGCTGACGGCCGTGTCAATCGTGCTATCGACCCCACCATCAGGGACACTCGTTCTGACCGTGGTATGCACGCGGGAATCGGGAATGCCGTGTCGCGCGGCATTTGCCCGTAATAGCGCATTCATAAATTTAGTGAACCGCTCGGAACTTCCTTGAAGACCATGGATATCAGTAGGTTCGATCTGCCAAAGCGCCATCATGTCAGTTCCTCAAAATGATTGCCCCGTCTCCCAACGTCGATCTAACCCGGTCTAGCTCATAGACTTCCGCCCCGGCATGGATTAGATGGGCGTTATTTTCATCGCCGAACGTAAATAGCGGTTGGCCGCGGGCCAGGGCGTTTCGTGCCGTTGCATCGGTCCTACCCCCGGGCACCGCGTAGGGCACAAGCACCGCGTCGGCCAAGGCGGCGAACAGTTCGTTACGCTGCACGGCTTGCGCGGCGGTGATCAGTTTGACCTTTTCCCCGGCAGTGACGGTGTGTTCGCCAAGTGCAACATCAAGGTTTGCGAAATTACGGAAATTTTTTATCTGTACTCGGCTTATCTTCATCGGTCATTTCCTCAGCTTGTTGGGCTCGCCGCCCCGCAGTGTGGTGGTCCCCTCGACAATCGCGATTTCTTCGGGGGTCAGGTCGTAAAGCTGGTAGACGAGTTGGTCGATTTCACGTTCCATCACGCTTGTGTCCGCGTCGGGATCGCTGCGCTTTGCTGCAATGATCTTGTCCGCCAATCCTATAATCGGCCTTTGCCTTGACGGCTCTTCGAGTACGACCCTCGGTAGGGAGATCTGCCTGACGTAGTAATCGATCAGGTGCATCGTCCTGATCGCGCGGTTGTAGACGAAGTTGTAGGCGTACCAATTGGCGAATGTGGAGTGGAAATATGCCATGACAAATTTCAGATTAAGTCTTGCATCGGCCGATTGTATTTCTACGCACGTATCATTTAGCAGGCGCTTTTGCGTGTCGAGAAACATCGCTATCACGATATGCGGGCGTGGGTTCTGGACGTGGGCGATAATCTCCTGCGATACCAGTTTCACTTCCGGGCAGTTGTCGAGGTACCTGCGTGCGAGCGGCCCCGGGATGTACCGCGCTGTCGGCTTGAGTCCGTAGCGGACTATATCAATTCCTTTGACGCAGGGATAATTGCCATCGGCCTCAAAAGTTAGGTGCGGAGTCAGGTTTGAAACCCCGATGGAGCCGCTGATCGGGTTGTTAGCCTCATCGACGGAAGCGCGCAGTATCTTCGACACCAGCGTTTTTGGATATAACCCTCTGTAAATCTGGGCGTTGCGCAGGCCTTCGGTGAAGATATCACCCGGACCGCACGCCCCGAAAACTTCTATCGCAGATTTGTCGAGGTCTAGCCGGCCTATGGAGATCCCGCGCCGTGGATCGTACGAAGACTTGCGGATGGAGAAAGATACCTGCTCCAGTAAAACATTTTCGAACGCCTGGCTCGCGTCCATGAGGAATCCGAGCGAGTTCTCAAGCCACAACTTGCGCACGTTTCTCCAAGATTGGCCGTAGAGCGACTTTTTGGGAATGATGAACGTTAAGGTGCCTTCTGGGCGGGTTATTTTCCCCTGCGAAAAATGGATGAACAGTTCCGCCACGTCACCGGAAGGGAATTCGATCCGGCGTTCCTTGCGGAAATATTTCTTTTCTTTCGCATCCAACACATTGCGGAAACCATATGGCGGATTTCCAATCACAACATCGAACCCTTTTTTGTTCTTTCGGAACACCTCCGAACAATATATCTCGAAGTCGAAGGTCTCGTTGCCGTTGGTGAGTTGGTGGATAATCTGGTCGATCTCTTGCCGGTATTCGTGTTTTTTGTCGCTGTTGGTCTCGTCAAAATATTTTGGCTTGAGTTCCTCCAATCGCGAGTATAGTTCTTCGTTGAAAAGGTCCTTTTCCACACTCAATAGCGAATTCCCCACAACCACCTTGTAATCCAGGTTCGGCAGCGGCTTGATCTGCTGCACATCCTCTTCATCCACCACCAGCGAAAGCCAGAGCCGCAGCCTGGCGATTTCGACGGCCCCGGGGTCAATGTCCACGCCGTAGAGGCAGTTCTGGATGGCGTGACGCTTGAAATGGTAGGCGGAGCGTTCAGCGCTATCGTTGAAATAGGGTGTCAGGGCGGAGCGGGCACGGACAATTTCCTGCATCATACCCACCGGAAAAGCCCCGGAGCCGATGGCGGGGTCGCAAACGGTAATCGCGGCGAGTTTGTCATCCAATAGCCGGGCGTGGTTTTTTATGGCGGCGGGCATTTCAATGCCGTGGTTTGCGTTGACGGCATCGTAATCCGCGATGCGGTCGCCGAGGTGGACGAATGTTTCAATGTCACAGCGTGGCACAGACATTCTTGTCTGTGTTTGTGGTAGCACAGACATTCTTGTCTGTGTTTGTGGTAGCACAGACATTCTTGTCTGTGTTTGTGGTAGCACAGACATTCTTGTCTGTGTTTGTGGTAGCACAGACATTCTTGTCTGTGTTTCTTGTCCCTGGTTGGGTGTTTTTGATGGGATACAGGCAGGAATGCCTGTGTCACCTTGGGTTAATGTACAGGCAGGAATGCCTGTGTCACCTTGGGTTAATGTACAGGCAGGAATGCCTGTGTCACCTTGGGTTAATGTACA
>JAJYFE010000029.1 GCA_021785435.1 Planctomycetota bacterium | reverse complement strand
CACCAGATAGAATAGGAGATGCGCCAGTCCAAATACCGCCAGAATCAGGGTCAAGACGAGCAATACCGTGCGCGGGTCGATACGCATTTCCCACCAAACTCCAACCCTTACCGGTCGCCACAGTCACCATAACCAATATCGGCAAATGACGACGGCGTGGCCATATTTTTTGGCAACCATCTTGGAAGCGGCGGCGCGCTGCTTATCGGTGCCGAAAGTGACACGACGCCGTTCCTGCAACCGTTCGTCTCGGCCGCCTTGTAGCCAGCCGGCGCTTACCAACAAATCCGGCTATTACTTTGTCAAGCGATAAATTTCTGGTTGGCGAAAGAGCCCCGGACCCGCCACCGAACCCGCAGCACCGGGCTTCAGGTCGCCAGCGGCGACTCGCCTTAAAGTTTCCTGGCGGCGACCCGGTGATCCTTCGCGTCACTCCGCTCGCCTTGTCGCGTCGCCCTCTTCGGAGAGCAGTGGGCGGGCAGGTCGCCAGGGGACGACTCGCAGACTGGCGAGCTTTGGCGAGCCGCCCACGGCGACCCGGTGAATGGCGGCGGACGGGGTACCCGAAAGTTAAGCGTGACCAAGCACGATATGCCATGGCGGCGAAACCAACCGACGCGGGTGCTATACTTAACGCATGAGCAAACTTGGCACGCTTTCGCTGACCGTGCTCGATCCACCCTGGACGGCCAGTGGATCTGCGGAAATCTCGGCGGCGATGGGCGCCGGCGCGGCTCCGGCCGGGTCTGCCGTGCTGGCCAGCGCACCACGCGACTTGGTCGTGCGCGCCGATCCATGCTCGCGCCAACCGGACCAGGCCTGGCCGGGGCGCAAGCCGTCCTGGTTGCGGGTGAAGTTGCCGGCGGGTCCGGGGTACCGCCGGTTGCGGGAACTGATCACGGCGCACCGTTTGCACACCGTCTGCGAATCGGCGCAGTGCCCGAATATGGGCGAGTGCTGGGGGCGGGGAACGGCGACGATCATGATCTTGGGCGACGTGTGCACGCGTCGCTGCGGGTTTTGCAATGTGGCCACGGGCCGCCCGCCCGGGTTGGACCAGGATGAACCGCAACGGGTCGGTCAGACTGCGGCGCTGCTGCGCTTAAAGCATCTCGTGATCACTTCGGTGAACCGCGATGAGCTTAAAGACGGCGGGGCGGAAATCTGGGCGCGCACCATTGGTGAGATCCGTGCGGCCGCACCCGGCGCCACCGTCGAGGTGCTGATTCCCGATTTTTGCGGGCAATGGGAAAACCTGCAGCGGGTCTTGGATGCCCAGCCGGATATTTTGGGGCACAACGTGGAAACGGTGCCCGGCCAATACCGCCGGGTGCGCCCCCAGGCGAAATATCCACGATCTCTGGAGCTGTTGCGGCGGGCGAAGGCGCAGGGATTTGTGACCAAAACGGGATTGATGCTTGGTATTGGCGAGCGGGACGAAGAAGTCGCCGCGACGCTGCGGGACATCCGCGCCCAAGGCGTGGATATTCTTACCCTGGGGCAGTATCTCCAGCCGACGCGGCGGCATTTACCGGTCGAGCGCTGGATCACGCCGGAACAGTTCACCGCGTGGAAACGCTTCGCTTTGGAACTGGGTTTCGCGGCGGTGGAATCAGGCCCGCTGGTGCGCTCCAGCTACCACGCCGACGAAGCCGCCGCGGCGGCACGGCCGCAACCGCCCCCGTGAAAGATTCTGGCTAGTGCTCTGCCAGGTGATAAATTTCTGCTTGGCGAAAGGGCCCGGGGCCTGCCACCGAACCCGCAGCACCGGGCTTCAGGTCGCCCGCGCTAACCCGGTGAACGGCAGTCGGGGTACCCGAACGACAGCTGCAGACCAAGCAATCGTCTGCGCTACCGCGGTTTCTGCGCTGGGCGAGAATTGAGGCGCCTTCTGGCCCAGTGCGGCAAGGGCCGCTGCTAACACCACCGCGCACGACTGCTCCCAGCGCGGACCACAGGCCGGTGAATTGGCCGATTCCTGACCGTTTTCGCCCCCCTATCCCGAAAACCGCGATTTTCCACGACCCGGCGCTGCGCCACCAAAAACCGTGGACGGCGCGGATCAAGACGGATTTCTACAGGCCGCGGTGCGGGGTTGATTGAACTTATGGCTGTGGGAAGCAGTGCGGCCTTTTCTATCTCCGTTGTTCCCGCCCCTGGCCTGCGGTAGAATTTTTGCCATGCCGCCGCCAGATTCCGCGTTTCTTAACCGTGAAGCCGGCGGGAGGCTGCGCAAGCATGCCGACGCCTCCCGCAGCCAACCTGATCTGTCCGCCTCCGCGGGAGAATGGAAAAAAGTGACGACCTATGAGCGTCCGTCGGGCGATTCCAGCCCGAGCAGTCGGCTGCGGGACCAGCCCTTAGCTGAACGGCCCCGCGAGCGGCTCATGGAACGCGGCGCCGCGGCGCTTAGTTCCGCCGAGCTTATCGCCATTCTGGTCCGAACCGGTCTGCCGGGCGCCAATGCCGCCGACATCGGCAGACAGCTGCTCCAGAAGTTTGGCTCACTGGCGGCCATGGCTGGGGCCTCGGTGGATGATCTGCGGCGTGTGCGCGGCATCGGCCGGGCCAAAGCGGTCACGCTGGTGGCCGCGTTTGCCTTGGCCGGCAGGATGGCCGAAGAGCTTCAACACGAATCGCCTGTTCTCGATAGCCCCGCGGCCATCGCCCGGCTCTTGCGCGACCAGAACCGCGGCAAAGATGTGGAGACCTTCCGGATCATCCTTCTGAATACGCGCCACCGTCTGATCCGCATTGAGCAGGTCTCGCAAGGCACGCTCGACACCATCCTGGTGCATCCCCGCGAGGTCTTCAAAGCCGCGATCTCCGCTTCCGCCGCCGCCATTATCCTGGCGCACAACCACCCCAGCGGCGACCCCGCGCCCAGCGAAGCCGACATCAAGCTGACCCGCGAACTTATCAACGCCGGCAAACTCATGAAGATTGATGTGCTCGACCACATCATCCTCGGCCAGGCCACCACCGACCGGACTAAGGATTATGCGTCGTTGCGGGAGCTGGGGTGCTTTGATGCGGCGTAGCCGATAGGTTCGGTCTGAATTTGGTATACACTAAATTTTTTCGGCTTCTTGACCTGGGTTAACTTTTAAGTTAAAATACCATGTATGAAATAACCGAATTGCGGTTGGGTGAGAATCGTAAAACGCGCTTATGGCTGTCAGCCAAAGCATTGGGTGATTTTAAAGATTTTCGCACCAAGGGGGTTATCGAAGGCCGATTTCTTAGCAAGTTACGATGGTGTTGCAATGTCGGCTTCGATATGTGCGAACGTGGTAGCAAACCGATAGTGACCTGTGAATGGGATGGGGTGTACCGCATCGGGTTTCAATTTAGCCTGGTGAGAATTATTGGTTTTTACGAAGATAGAACGAAGAAGGATTTTATCGCGATCCACGTGCGCCTTAAACATGGGCAAAAACTTACCGCCAGGGATCGTGAATGTATTAACGAGGTAGGCAACGTAAGGAAGAATAGGTTATGGAGGAAGGCGGCAGATGAGCGGTATCCAAGACTTGCTCAATGACCTGCGCAAATTCGATCAAAGCCCACAATCAGTGGGATTTGATCTGCGCAACGATCTGGCAGAAATAATCTTGCGCCACCTAGACGGGAAAAATTGGACGCAAAGTCAACTGGCGCGGGCGATGGGAGTAAAGCCGCCATTTATTACGCGCCTCATTCATTCATCTTCAAACTGTACCTTTGACGTTGCGGGACGAGCATTCCTTGCGCTTGGTGTAAAAGTGAGACTTGCCGAGGCAGACGCGACATACGGCAACGTTGGGTGCCAAGTGTATAAATTTGATTCGGCCCCGCGTGTGGAGAAAATGATTTATGATCAGAAAGAAACCCAAAACTGCAGCGAAGCGACCTATACCGAACAGGCCACTGTCTCCGGTGCCCCCGACGTCGGATACAGCGACAGTTCCAACACCGTCCCGGATAGTCAACCCTCTTTTACCGCTGCTGTGGGTTGATAACATAGAGGTTGCAATTCGGTCGGATGGAACCGCAACACTCCGGTGTTTTTCTATGACGCCCGAGTTCGTGAGCGAGATGGTCAGGTTTCAGATATCGGTGGGACACCTGAAGGGCCTGGTAGATTCAATTGCCAAAGTCTTAAATCATTATCCGAAGCCTCCGGACCTTACTCCTGTAAGCGATAATGCAGGGTAGCGCACAACCACCCCAGCGGCGACCCCGCGCCCAGCGAAGCCGACATCAAGCTGACCCGCGAACTTATCAACGCCGGCAAACTCATGAAGATTGATGTGCTCGACCACATCGTTCTCGGCCAGGCCACCACCGACCGGACTAAGGATTATGCGTCACTGCGGGAGCTGGGGTATTTTGATGGGGCGTAGCGACGCGCCAGATAGCCTGATTTTCCCGGCGCGACGGGGCGCCCTCCTCCGGCCACGAGGTCGAGCGGACCCGGGGGCCGTCACGGCGCCCCGTCGCCCCCCAGCCTGATCTCGACCCCGTCCCTGGCCACCTTCAGCTTCTTCATACGACTGGCGAGATCGACGATGTCCTCGCCGGGGTGCAGGTTTTGCCTGCCCCAGCGCACATCCGCAAAGAGGCCGTGCGCGAGTCGCGCGGCGACCTCTGGCGGGAATTCCCGCTTTCCGTCGGCGGCATATTCACAAATCAGTTCCGTAAGCCAGTCGGCCCGTTTGAAATCGCTGGCGTATTTGCGGGCCGTAAGCTCCGCCTGCGCCATCCTGTCCGCCCAGATGTAGTTGAAGCGGAGGTAGAAGCAGAGCGTGCTCCCGAAGATCACCATGGCGCCGGCCAGCGCCGGGTAGGCCGTCGTCGCCGGCAGCGCGCCGGCGAGAAAGGCCCGGTAAGCCCCGGCCGCGAGGGCAGCCGACAGCACAAGCACGACGAGACAAACTCCGTGTACGGTCCACCTGGGTCTCCGTGCGGAACGCGATATCTCGACGGCCGGGCTTTTCGCTATCTCCTCCCGCAGCTTCTTTGCCAGGTCACGCCGGACCGCTGTGCCTTCCCGCAGTTCAAAATCCTCCACCTTCCTCTGGTGGGCAGACTCTCGCTCCTTTACCTCCGCCATGGCCCGGTCGTGTTCCTCCTGCAGCCCCCTCCTCCTCGCCGCGAGTTCCCCATCCATCTCCTCCTGCCGCTTCCGGAAATGTTCCGCCTGCTGGAGCTCGAGCTCACCGGCCATCCGGTGCATCTCTGCCGCCTGGGTGGTCAGGTCGGAGATTGCGCGGTCGTAGGCGCGGAGCTGCTGCTGCTGCGCCTCCGGCAGCGCCCCGATGAATATCTCCTCCGGGCGGCAAAAGGCGAACTCGCGATTCAGGCTGTCAGCCAGAGCAATGGGATCCGCCTTCGTCGCCATTCCCTCCACGCCGGAGAATACGACCTTGGCGGCGAGCTTATTGTTTTCGAGGACGTACTCGATGACCGTTTGCGAATTGCGGCCTGCCACCGCCCGGATGCGCGTGCAGTAGCAGAAAGCGCACTCCCGCAAGGTTTTTTCCAGGGCCGCCGCCTGTTGCGCCCACGCCCCAGGCTGCCCCCCGCCGATGTGCAGGTGGGCGTTCGGCTCGGAGATGTTGGTCGTAACGTCCAGCGATTCAAACCGCGCTGTGGGAAGGGCCTCCGCGCATGCTTTAACAAATTTCGTCAGCGCTTCGGCCCCCGGCGGCGGGCGCAGGTAGAACTCAGCCATACTTCACCCGAGTCGCTTGGCTAGCGCCCCATCTTACCACAGGTCGGCCAAATGGAAATGGCTTGTCGCTGGACCGCGCCAACGGGCAGGGATCACTCGCGCGCCGTCGCCGGCGAAATCACCCTCAGTGCCTCCAGCGCCACCGCCACTTCTTTGCCTTTTGCCTCGATTACCGCCAGCAATTCCTCCGGCGTACGCGTGTCCTCGGTGCTATTGCGGTTCGGGTTCACCGCCTTGAGGTCGTAATTTTTCGCTTCGATCTGCGTCCGCGTAACCGTCCAGCTCCGTTCGCTCTCGCCGCGTTCCGGCAGCAGCCGGAAAAATTCGTCGAACCGCTCCAGCAGGAACGGCGTTCGCTTGCCGACCTTGATATCCGACAGATCGTAATACCATATCTTTTCCGTTGGCCGACCCTTGGTGAAGAAAAGCAGATTGGTCTTCACGCCCGCGCCCGCTGCGGTGAATACACCGCCGGGGAAACTTACGATGCACCACAAATCGCAATCGTCGAGCAGCTTGCGCTTGGTCTGCACAAACGCCGTTTCGTTGGTGCGGAACAATACGCCTTCATCCAACACGATGCCGCAGCGGCCGGCCGGCTTCAGGCTGTCCATCACGTGCTGCAGAAAAAGCACCTGCGTGGCGCCGGTCTTGTACGCGAATCGCGTTTGGGCGTCTTTGCCTTCTTTGCCACCGAAGGGCGGATTCATGAGCACCACATCATGCAATGGCGGCGCATCCTGAAACAGCCCGCCGTAGGTCTCCGCGCCGGTGAGCGTATTGCCGTGCCAGAGGTGCGGCTCGTCGATATTGTGCAGCACCAGGTTGGCCAGTGCGATGGGGTAAATCGCATTGTCCTTTTCCCGGCCAAAAAACGTCCGGTGTTTGAGCGTTTCCAGTTGGTCGGCTGACCTGATCTTCGAGTTATTCGGCCCGGCCATGTGCTCGAACGACTGGGCCAGAAACCCGCCGGTGCCGCAGCCGGGGTCATAAACCGTCTCGCCGATTTTCGGGTCGATCACCCGCACCATGGCCCGGATGATCTCCCGCGGCGTAAAGAACTGGCCGCCGTCATTGCCCTTCTCTCCCATCTTCAGCAGCAATCCCTCGTACACCTGCGACAGGGTGAACACGTGCGTCGGATCTACCGTCTGGGCGCTGATTTCGTGGACCTTGTCCAACACATCCAGGAAATTGCGTTCCGTGTCGATGCGGGTACGTTCGACACCGGAAAAGATTTCACTGATCACTTTTTGGCGCGCCGCGGCGTTGGGGCGCTCGCGCAATTTTTTGAGATGTGGGATCAATTCGCCGTTGACGAAGCCGAAGAAGGCGCCCAAGGCGCCGCTTTCGAGCGCCTTGCGTTTTGCGCCGCCCGGCGCGGCCCAGTCGCGCCAGCGATAGGGGGCCTTCAGCGAGGGCGCGAACTCGGCGCCGACGGCCTCGGCGGCTTCCGCCTCGTGCGTTTCGCGCTCATCGAGGATGCGCAGGAACAGAATCCAGGTCAGTTCCGGCACATATTGCAGCGCCCCGGCGCAATTGGACCGGCGCATGATGTCGCAGATCGCCTTGATGGCGCTGTTGACCGACTGCTGCGTGGCGTGGCGTTTGTGGTTAACAGGCATCAAGCCGCCGCCAAATCTGCTTTCAGCGGCTTGGCCTTCTTAAAGCGGCTCACGCCCATCACGCTAAAGCCGATCACCTTGCCATGGGTGTCCACGCGCCGCATAACGGCGTCGTGCCGGGTCGCTTTTTCATAGCCGGCGGCGTCGGAAAACCGGACTTCCAGAAAATCCGCCTCCGCGTCGTACCAGAGCTTTACCTTGGCGGCCATAAATCCTCTCCGGGCTTCGGTTTGTCGGTCAAATAAGCCGTGACCACGAACGCATCGTCATCGTCATATTTGACCACAACGCATAGCCACTTGCCACCTACCATCGTATGGGCGTAAAACTCGTAAAACAACCGCACGGCCTCATCCGAACGCGAAAGCCGCACCAATTGTGGCCGGCGCAACACAGACTCAATCTCCGCCGCCATGGCCCCCATTTCCGGATGTTCCAGGATATGGGCCAGGCGCTCGCCCGTGAGCCGGACCCGGTGGCCAAAGCAATCCACGATTGTTTTCATAATCTCCCCGATAACGCTTCACGCGGCAAAGCGGCGGGCGACTCTCCCGGCGTCCCCATTTGCCCTTTCGCGCGCCGCGCTAAATTACTGCTCATCTTTAAATTTGGTAAACCTCCACGTCAGGTACTCCCCGAGCCCATCGAGATCGGGAAACAGCAACCCCGCGTTCGCGTTCAGCATGTCGAGATCCTTTCGAAGGTTAGAGAACTGTGTTGCCGGAATTATCAATTTAACCAATTTACTCTTATAGCGCGAATTCCGCTCAAGCGGGACAAACCGTCCGCCATCAATGATTTTGTGGACTGTAAAAACACCTGACTGAGCGACTATTCGACGCGAAACGGCCTTCGGCCTGAATATCAGGGTCCGCGATTTATTCTCGAAGGGGTTCTCGCGATTCACCCCCTGCCGAAAGTCCTCCACGAGGGGACAAAGTACCCACACGACGCCATTGTGGAGCCGTTTTCCGTCGTCCGTCCTTAGGGGCGGACCTCGCACGGCGAACCACAACGCCGCGGGGGCGCTGCGGGTCCAGTCCAACAGGCGTGTCGCCGCCCCATGGTGTTGGGCGAGGGCCAGAAGGTCCCATTCGTCCGCAGGCTCGAACTCGCGGAAAGGCAGGCTCGGGCGGCTAAACTCCGTAAGCAGGAGCTGCTCCACTTTCGGGAGCTTTCCCTTTACCTGCCTCGCCCAAGCCTCGGAAGCAGCGGTTTGTCGCACGGTTGTCCCCGGAACAGGAGGTCCGATTTGTTCCCCTTCGCCAACTGATCCCTTTTAGTATTCGCAACTTGCGCCACAAATTGCGAGGCGGTTTGGATCGTAAACTCGGGTATCGTCATCGTCCCCTGGGCTGTCGGACTCATTTCGACCTCCGATGGAATACGCCAAAGGGCTCGTAGCGACTACAGGCCGCCGGTGAATGCTTCGCGCAGCAGCGCGGCGGGCAGCTTGTTGATGGTTTCCAGTTGCTCGGCCAAGGCCCGGCGCAGCTGCTCGGTCGCGGCCATCTGCTCTTTCAAAATTTCCGCGATGCGCTTCTGCTCCGCCAGCGGGGGAAGAGGAATTTCAAGCGCAAGCAGTTTAGGCCGCTGGATTGCCGATTGCCCAATCCAGCGGTTACAGATCGCGGCGAAGGCCCCGCTTTGCCACTGCTGCTGGAGCCACAGCGCAAGGAAGCGGGGATTAAGCGCCTCGGGATTCGCGCGCACACGCGTAAAGTGGTTGCTGAACACGACCGGCTCATCGTGGCCGTCGAAAAGCGCCGTCTTGCCAACCAACTCGGCGCTGTTCGTGTTGTTGAAGAGTACATCCCCCGCTTGCAGTCGGTAGCGCTCGACCAATTCGGGATCCGCGGGCACCCGGGTGAGGGAGGCCCAGTCGAACTGCCCAAGCGTGGTGACGTTGTTCATGCGGACCTGGATAACACCGCCCGCGTCGCGTTCGCCGGTCGCAAAGCCATGCTGCGCCAGGGAAACCAACGCGCCCAGCTTCACCCAGCGCCAGCCGTCAGGCAGGCCGGCCCTCGCCATATCCGCGTTCTCGGCCGGAATTTCTCTCGTCGCCTTCGTCATGCCGCGAACATCCTCGCCTTGGTTTCGCGCAAAATGTCCGCCGGTCTGCCCAAGGCCCTAAGCGCACCCAAGCCGCCGGCCTGGGCCACTTCGGGGGTCTGGAATATTTCCGGATTTTCCAGGCCATCCGTGCCGGCGCAGGCGAACTGCCGGGCCATCGCTTTAAGCGTATTCGCCGCCGGGGCGGGTAAGCCGGCCAGCCAGCGTTCATGCTTGTAGGCAAACGCGTCGGCCCGGCCGACGCGCGTCCGCGGGGCCAGGCCGTAGCCAAGCTCGGCGAGCACATCGTAAAGGTCGTAAGCCTCCATCTCCTCCAGGCTGCGCACCAGCAATGCCGAGCGCCCCGCACCCGGCAGGCGGTCCAGCAGCTTACGGCGCTCCGGCGGCGCAATCCAGCGGGCGCGGAACCGCTCAAGCGTCGGCGCCTCCGCGACGAGCCGCGCCGCCAGCTGCTGCTTGTACTGCTCCACCGTGACGGGCATCGCCCGGCCATCCACCTGCGTGAGGATATAGCGCCCGGCATCGGTCACGCGCACATCGAAGCCCTGAACCTGAAGCGTCGGCTCCGGCGGCTGCGACGGCCCTGGGCCGCTCTTGCCCTGGCGCGGCTGCCACTGGCCCTTAAACTCCTCGCCGAACAACCGCGTGGCGTTGGTGAAATCATAAACGCGAAACATCAACTTGCCGGTGGCGGCATTAAGCCGCGTACCGCGACCCACCATCTGGTAAAACGCAATCGGCGAGCGTACGTATTTGAAGAAGACAATGTTCTGCACCGCGGGCACATCCACGCCGGTCGTCAGCAGGTCCACCGTGGTGGCGATGAAATATGAGCGCGAGGCCCCGCGCAGGTCGGCCAGGTATTGCGCCCCGCCCACGCTCGCCGTGCATTTAAAGGCGTAAGGCTCGCCGCGCGGCCAGTTATTTTTATCATACCAGTCGGCGTAAAGATTGTTCATCGCCGCGGCCACATCATCGGCATGGCGGTCCCGGGCGCAGAAAATAATGGTCTTTTGTTCCGGCCCGCCGGTGGCGCGCAGCTGCTCGAACAGGTGGCGCGTCATGGCCGCGACGCGCTCCGGCATCAAGAGCCTGTCGTCCAGATCGGATGCGGCATAATACGGGCGCGCATCATCGGCGGCGATAAGTGCCCCCGTATCGGCATCAGTAAGCTTTTTACCCTCCAGGTCTTCACGCAGGACGCCGGTCACGCGCTCGCTTTTGGCCTTATTGCCGAGAAAAAGATCCACCCGATGGATTTCGCACGCGGCCAGGTAGCCGTCCTCGATCCCCTGGGCCATGTCATACTCGTAGGCCGGCTCGCCGAAGTGCTTAAGGTTGTCGGCGTTAATCTGCTGATCGGCGACGGCCTCGCGGCTCTTTTCGGTGACCTCGATCTTACGCGGCGTGGCCGTCAGGCCGATCTGGATAGCCCCCGGATTGCGCGTAAGCACCTGCGACCACTTGCCCCAGGCCGAGCGATGGCATTCGTCGATGATGATATGGCTGAAATAATTTTCCGGATAGAACGTGCTCAGAAAGTTGGCCGTGCCCTCCTCGGTGTCCACATCCAGCGTCTGGTAGGTGGCGACGTGGATGCGGGCATTGCGGGCGTGGTTCGAGCCATCCGGCTCCCGGTACGCCTCGGCGGCATCCGCCCCGAACACATTTTGAAACGCACCCAGCCCCTGGCTGCGCAATTCGTCGCGGTCGCATACAAATAGCGCCCGGCGCAATTGGCCGGCGTCGGCGATGCGCTTAAGCAGGTGGACGGCGATAAAGGTTTTGCCGGCGCCCGTGGCCAGGGTGAGCAGGGCGCGTTTTTCGCCGCGTGCGATTTTTTCCAGCACCGCCCGGATGGCCGCATCCTGGTAGTACCGCCGCGTCGCCTCGCCGCCGGCGTAGCGCGTCAGCAGCGGCCGGGCCGCCGGCGAGTCCAGCGCAAAGCCCCGGGCCTTCTCGTAACGCGTTCGCAGCTCGGCCGGCGTGGGGAATTCCGCCAGCGGCTTAGGGGCGCTGGTCTTGCCGCTAAGCGCATCGAATCCGACGAACAGGTGGCCATTGCTCGAAAAGGCGAACGGCACATTCAGCCGTTGGCAGGAGGCGTACTGCCTGGCCTGCTCCAGGCCATGGCCGGGCGGCAGATTTTCCGCCTTGGCTTCAATGAGCGCCACAGCGACCGGCTGGGATTCGGCGTTCACCGCGATGCGCAGTGTGTAATCAACCCGCCCCTTGGCGCGCTTGCGGGGCTTGCCGTCAACAATTTCAATGGCCCCGGCGGTCTCCTCGCGGCGAATCAGGTTCTCCGTCCAGCCCCGCGCGTGTATCGCCGGATCAATCAACTTGGCGCGTGTATCTGATTCCCCGAATGGCATGACCACAAGATTAGCCCAACCCCGGCCGTTTGGAAAGCGGCTTCGAGGAACTAAACCGCGGCCTGGCATCGCGCCCGAGCGGCGCATGGCGGGGCGCGGGGGCCGGCCGGCGGGGCGGGGGCGGTCCGTGGAATGCGCGCCATCTCCCGGCGCGGGCCGGGAATGGCCTTCTGGTCAGGCCAGCCCGGCGCGGCCGTTTCCCGCCCCCTTGGGATGGGTCTGCGCTGTGCCTTAACCGGCTTGGGGAAAATGGCGATCGGAAGGCGCTATAGGCCTTGGCTATTCAAACTCCAGCAACAAATCGCCCGCGGCCACGGTTAACCCGGGATGGATGTGAATTTTGGCGATGCGTCCGTCGCGGGGGCTGTAAACCGCGGTTTCCATTTTCATCGCTTCAATGGACAGCAGCCGGTCGCCCCGGGCGATGCTCTGGCCGAGGCTCACCGCGAGAGCGGATATTTTACCGGGCATGGGCGCCGCGACATGGGCGGGATTATCGCTCTGAGCCTTCGGCAATGCGGGGCGGGCTTTGCCGCTTAAGGCGCGGTCCGCCACTTTCACCTCGCGCGGCTGGCCGTTGACTTCAAAAAACACCGTGCGGTTGCCCTCGGCATCGGGGTCGCCGATGGTGAGGAATTTAATGAGCAGCGTTTTGCCTTCTTCCAATTCGATGGGCACTTCCGTGTACGGCCGCATGGGGTAGAAGAAAATGGGGGTCGGCAACACGCTGACGTCGTCGTAGTCGCGGCGGAATTGGACGAATTTAAGGAAGACCTCCGGGTACATCAGGTAGCTGGCCAGATCGGCGTCGGTGGGGGCAGTGTGCATTTTTTCAGCCAATTGGCGGCGGAGGGCGGGTAGATTCGCCGGCTTCAGATTGGCCCCGGGCCGGCCGGACAGAGGCTTACGCCCCTTTAGAATGATCTGCTGAAGCTTTTTCGGCCAGCCGCCAGGCGGCTGACCCAGATCGCCATGCAACATCTCCACGACACTGGTGGGAAAATCCAGGTGGCGCGCGGTGTCCAGGACATCCTCCGGCTTCAGATTGTTCCCGATGAGGAAAAGGGCCATATCGCCGACGACTTTGCTGGAAGGCGTCACTTTAACGATATCGCCAAAGAGTTGATTCACGCGGGCATACATGGCCGTGATTTCATTCCAACGCTCGGCCAGGCCGAGGCTGCGCGCCTGCACCCGCAGGTTGGTGTACTGGCCGCCGGGCATTTCGTGTTCATAGACAGAGGCGGTCCCGGCCAACATGCCTTCCTCAAAGGGTTGATAAAAGCGGCGCACGGCTTCCCAATAATCCGCCAGGTGGGCCAGGGCCTTCGGGGCCAGCCCGGTGGCGCGGGCTGTGCCGGCCAGGGCGGCCACCAGGGAATTCAAATTCGGCTGGCTGGTCAGGCCGCTAAGGGAACTGATGGCCGCGTCGGCGATATCCACGCCGGCTTCGGCGGCGAACAGAATACTGGCCGCCTGCACGCCCGCGGTGTCATGGGTGTGGAAATGGATGGGTAGGCCGACGTGCTCGCGCAAGGCCCGGACCAATCGGCCGGCGGCGAACGGCTTGCACAGACCCGCCATATCTTTGATGGCCAGGATATGAGCGCCGGCCTTTTCCAGTTCCACGGCCATTTTCACGTAATAGGACAGACCATATTTCGGACGCCGCGCCTCCAGCAAATCACCGGTGTAGCAAATCGCCGCCTCCAGCACGGCGCCGCTCTCCAGCACCGCGTCCATGGCCACCCGCATGTTGCGCGTCCAGTTTAACGAGTCGAACACCCGGAAAATGTCGATGCCGTGGGCGGCCGCGGTGCGCACGAAAAACCGCACGACATTGTCGGGGTAATTGCGATAGCCGACGGCGTTGCTGGCGCGAAGCAGCATCTGAAACGGGATGTTGGGAATTTTCCCGCGCAGGCGGTCCAGGCGGTCCCAGGGGTCTTCGTGCAGGAAACGCAGGGCGGAATCGAAGGTGGCGCCGCCCCACATCTCCAGACTGAACAGGTTCGGTAAAAGATGGGCGATCGGTGCGGCCGCGGCCAGCATATCCGCCGTGCGCATGCGTGTGGCCAGCAGGGACTGGTGGGCGTCGCGCATCGTGGTGTCGGTGAAAAACAGCGGCTTTTGGCCCCGCACCCATTGGGCGAACGCCCGCGGCCCCATGGCTTTAAGCCGGTCGCGCAGTCCCGGAGGCGGACTGGCGGCGGCATACGGTATCGGCGCCGGCGCCGTCATACTGGAAAGATCCGGCGGCTTTTTCACGTCCGGCGAGCCGTTGACCATCAGGTCGCCCAGGAAGCTGAGCAATTTGGTGGCGCGATCGCGGCGGGCGGCAAAGCGGAACAAGGCCGGGGTGTCGTCGATGAACGTCGTCGTGGCCTGGCCCGAAAGGAACGTGGGATGCCGGACCAGGTTCTCCAGGAAAGGAATGTTGGTTTTAACCCCGCGTACCCGGAACTCCGCCAACGCGCGCAGCACCCGCGCGGCCGTTTCCTGGAGATTCGGTGCGTAGCAGGTCAGCTTTACCAGCAGCGAATCGAAGTAGGGCGTAATGACCGCCCCGGCGTAGGCGGTTCCGCCGTCCAGGCGCACGCCGAATCCGGCGGGAGAGCGGTAGGTGCTCAGGCGGCCATAATCCGGCACGAAATGATTCGCGGGGTCTTCCGTGGTGATGCGGCATTGCAGCGCCACGTGGCGGACGGAGATTTGTTCCTGGGGCGGAATGTGCAGCGGCGCCTCATGCAGACGGTGCCCCTGGGCGATTAATATCTGGGCCTTCACCAAATCGATGCCGGTGACAATTTCGGTGACCGTATGCTCCACTTGGATGCGCGGATTGACCTCGATAAAAAAAAATTCGCCGGTGCTGGTATCCAGCAGAAATTCCACGGTACCGGCATTTTGATAGCCGACCTGCCGGCCGATAGCCAGCGCGGTGGCGCACATTTTTTGCCGCAGCCGGGGGTCCAGGCCGAGGCACGGGGCGATTTCCACGACTTTCTGATGCCGCCGCTGCACGGAGCAATCGCGCTCGAATAGATGCACCAATTGACCATGCTGATCGCCGAGGATCTGCACCTCGATATGTTTGGCCCGCGGAATATAGCGTTCCAGGAATACCTCGGGCCGGCCGAAGGCGGAGGCCGCCTCGCGCTCAGCTTCCTGCAGTCGTCCGGTCAGTTCGGCGGCGGACGCCACCACCCGCATGCCGCGGCCGCCGCCGCCAAAGCTGGCTTTGATCATCAGCGGAAATCCGATTTCGTGGGCGCGACGGCGGATGTCGGCGGCATCGGTCAGGCCATGTTCGGTGCCGGGCAGGATCGGGGCGCCCGCCTGCCGGGCGATGCGCCGGGCCGCGGTTTTGTCGCCTAAAGCGCTTAAGATTTTCGGCGGTGGGCCGACAAAGGTAATGCCGGCTTCGGCACAGGCGGCGGCGAAGGCGGGATTTTCCGCCAGAAACCCATAGCCGGGATGGATGGCGTCGACGCCGTGGCGCCGGGCGGTCTCGACGATGGCGCCGATGTTGAGGTAATTTTTGACCGGGGCGTCCGGGCCGCCGATCTGGTACGACTCATCCGCCTTGAAGCGATGCAGGCTATAGCGGTCTTCGTAGCTGTAGATCGCCACCGTGGCCAGGCCCAGTTCGGTGGCGGCGCGGAAAACGCGGATGGCGATTTCACTGCGATTGGCGACCAGCAGCTTTTTCATCGATAAGGATCCCCGCGCCGGACTTTAAAGCGGCCAGATTCTAGCCGAGGTTTCGCCGTTTGCGAAGTCCAGCTGCCCCGCGCCGGTGCGGCGGCGCCGCGCCGGCCGCCGGCGGGCCGCGTGTTCCCAACACGAACTGGATTAACTCTCCCACGCGGCAATGCGCTTCAATCGGATGGCGCAACCGCAACCCGGTTGGAAGGCGGTAGCGGTTCCGCCGTCCCTGCCGCCGCCGGACCAGATGGCCGGCTTGCTCCAGCTCGGCGATGATCCGCTGCACGGCGCGTTCCGTAATACCCACCCGCCCGGCCACCTCGCGTAAGCGCATCCCCGGCTCCTGCGCCAGGCATAGCAATACATGGCCGTGGTTGCTAAGGAACGTCCATCCCGGCGCGGCGGCACGCGACCGCGGGCCACGACGGCGCCCACCCCGGCGGCTCCCGCCGGGCGGCGGGTGCGAGGTCAGGCGGCCTGTCACCATGATCCCCTTCTTCCGTTCGTGCCCGGCGGCGCTGGCTCGCCCCGGATGGGGCCGGCCCGCCAGCCGTCGCTGCCTGCGCGGCCACGCCCCGGACCCACCACGACGGCGGACCCTTCCGCAGTTCCGCCCGCGGCGTGGCGCCGCTCCTGCGGCCCGAACCCCTATCCTTACCATGGAAAACGTCTTTTTCCAATACCGGTAGCGCTCTGTCAAGTGATAAACTGCTGGTTGGCGAAGCAGCCCCGGACCCGCCGCCGAACCGGAAGCACCGGGCTTCCGCTCGCCGGCGGCGCGTGGTCCGCGGCGACCCTGGGCGGATCGAAGAGTCGCCTTTGGAGACCTTGCCGGAGGTAACGCTCCGCCGAACCTCGGAATCGTTGCGACGAACAACCATCTTCGCACAGCGCCAAGACACACCGAAATGGTGCTACCGGCCCGTCAACTCGAAACCATCGCCGCCGGTCCTGCCGCCCGCCTCCCCCCTGCTGGTTGCGCCCCCCGAGCGGGCCGCTTGACCGGCTGCCGGATCTGCTTTATATTGCCGGATAATATACGATATATAATTCGTGTAATATGAATCGTATATATGGAAAAGGAGCGGTTTATGGCGGCGATCCCCATCACCATCGCCCGGGGCGACGGCATCGGTCCCGAAATAATGGACGCCACCCTGCGGGTGCTGGCGGCGGCGGGCGCCGACCTCGCCCTGGAGGCCATTGAAATCGGCCAGGCCGCTTATCAGCGCGGCTGGAGCGCCGGCATCGACCCGCGGGCCTGGGAGTCGCTGCGCCGCACCCGGGTGTTTCTGAAAGCCCCCATCACCACGCCCCAGGGTGGTGGGTTCAAGAGCCTGAATGTCACGGTGCGCAAGACCCTGGGCCTGTTCGCGAATGTTCGCCCCTGCGTCGCCTATCACCCCTTCGTGTTCACCCGCCATCCCGGCATGGACGTGGTCATCGTGCGGGAAAATGAGGAAGATACCTATGGGGGCATCGAACATCGCCAGACGCCGGAGGTGGTCCAGTGCTTAAAGCTCATATCGCGTCCCGGTTGTGAGCGTATTGTGCGTTACGCTTTCGAATACGCCCGCCGTAACGGCCGGCGCAAGGTGACCTGCCTGACCAAAGATAACATCATGAAGCTCACCGATGGTCTGTTCCACCAGGTTTTCGAGACCATCGCCTTGGAATACCCTGGGTTGGAACATGAACACTGGATCGTCGATATTGGCGCGGCCAAACTGGCCGATTCGCCCACGGCCTTCGACGTGCTCGTCATGCCGAATCTTTACGGCGACATTCTCTCGGACGTGGCGGCGCAAATCGCCGGTTCGGTCGGCCTGGCCGGCTCCGCCAATATCGGCCCCCAGGCGGCGATGTTTGAGGCGATTCACGGCAGCGCGCCCCGTCGGGCCGGGCAAAACCTCGCCAATCCCTCGGGACTCCTCCTGGCGGCGGTCATGCTGCTGCGGCATATCGGCCGGCCGGAGATAGCGGGCGCCGTGCACAACGCCTGGCTGCGCACCATTGAGGAGGGTATCCATACCTACGACATCTTCCAGGCGGGGACCAGCCGCATCCGCGTCGGTACCCGGGAATTCGCCGACGCGGTCATCGCCCGACTCGGTCAGCAGCCCCATACGCTCCAACCCGTGGTCTACACCGCGGAGGAAAGCCCCGTTTTACCCGCGGCGACGCCGCCCCCGCCCGCGGTTAAACGCACCGTCGGCGTGGACGTGTTCGTGCAATGGAGCCCGAGTCAGCGCGACCCTGATACGCTCGCCCGCATCCTGGGCGGCGTCAACGGCCACGGGCTGGTACTGACGATGATCACCAACCGCGGCACCAAAGTGTGGCCGGACGGAATTCCTGAAACCTTCTGTACCGACCATTGGCGATGCCGCTTTACCGCCCCCGCCGGCGCCGCGGTAAGCCCTGCGCAAATTGTCAGCCTCCTGCGGCAACTGGCCGAAGCCCAAATCGACTTTATCAAGACCGAGCATCTGTGCACTTTCAACGGCGCGCCCGGCTATTCGCTGGGCCAGGGTCAATAAACCACCGGAGCCTCCACATGGCAAAGCACACGGCGGCATTCGCACGACCACGTTCCGGTACCGCACCGACGGGGCGGCCGCTCCTGCGGGATGGTCCCCAGCCGGTCCAGGTCCCGCTGGCAGCACGGGCTCAGGCTTCGGCCCCCCAGGGAGGAAGCGGCCAGCCTCCGGTGGCAGTGGTGATGGGCAGCTTAACCGACTTCGAATATATGCGCCAATGCGCTGCGATCTTGCAAACCCTGGCCATTGCTTATGAGGCGCGCGTGCTGTCCGCTCATCGCACCCCCGACGCGATGTTCGACTATGCCGCACATGCCGCGGAAAAGGGCCTCCAGGTCATCATCGCCGGCGCCGGCGGAGCCGCCCACCTGCCGGGTATGCTCGCCGCCAAGACCGTCCTGCCCGTCATTGGCGTGCCGATTCCCGCCACCGCCCTGGCTGGAACGGATTCCCTTCTTTCCATCGCCCAAATGCCTCAAGGAACGCCCGTGGCGACCATGGCTATTGGTCGGCCCGGCGCCGTTAACGCCGGCCTGCTCGCCGCGGCGATCCTGGCCCTCCATGATCCCGCGCTTCGCCAGCGGCTGCTCCAGTATCGCCGCAAGCGTACCGCGGAAGCGCTGTCCGCGAGGTTGCCATGAGCCAGGCGATTGCACCAGGCGCCCGGATTGGAATCGTTGGCGGCGGTCAACTCGGCCTGATGGCGGCGTTGGCGGCGCGGGCCATGGGATACCGCGTGGGCGTGCTGGATCCCGACCCGTGTTGCGCAGCGCGTCCCCTGGCCGATCTATTTGTGGCGGCGCCCTTCGACGACGTTGGCGGCGCCCTGGAACTGGCCCGCCGATGCGCTGTGATAACCGCGGAAATTGAAAAAGTGCCTTATCCGGTATTGGCGGCTATGGCGGAAAAGGCGCCGGTGCGGCCGTCACCGGAGGTATTGCGAATCGTCCAGGACCGGCTCCGCCAGAAGCAGTGGCTGGCGCGACACGCATTTCCAACGGGGCCTTATCATGCCGCGAAGTCAGCCGCCCAGTTGGCGACCGCGTTGACACGCCTGGGCGGCGACTGTTTCATCAAGGCGGCCGCGGGCGGCTATGACGGTCGCGGCCAGATCCGCGTCGGCCCCGGCGCCGCTGATGCGATTTCGCTCTGGCGCGAGCTTGGCGCAACCGCATGTGTCGTGGAACGTGCTTTGCCCCTGCGGGCGGAAATCTCCGTACTGGCGGCACGCCGCCCCTCCGGCGAAATCGCCATCTTCCCGCCGGCTCTGAACCACCATCGCCGGCGGATTCTCGACTGGGCGGTGCTACCCGCGCCGATCCACCCTGATCTTCTGGACCGTGCCCGTGCCATCGCTTTGGCCATGGCCAATACGTTTCACCTGGAAGGCCTTTTGGCGATTGAAATGTTTATCCGATCTGACCGTACGTTGCTGGTCAACGAGCTGGCTCCGCGTCCGCATAATTCGTATCACGCCAGCGAAATCGCCTGCCAAACCAGTCAGTTCGAACAGCTCATTCGCGCTATCTGCAATCTGCCGTTGGGCGGGACCGGAATCGTCCGGCCCGCCGCGATCAAAAACTTGTTCGGCCAACGGTGGGCCAAATCGGAGGATCCCCCATTCGACCACTCCCTCCGTGATCCCCAGGTTAAGCTCCGCCTGTATGGTAAACGGCCGCTGCGGCCGGATCGCAAGATGGGCCACCTGCTTGCCGCGGGCGACTCTCCGCGGGATGCGCTGGCCCGCGTGGAGCGTGCCGCGGGGGCTGCCAATAAAAGTGTATTTCCTTGACCGCGCCCTAACTGTCCGCCCTTGCATCGCTGCCTGGCCCTGGTCGATTTGAAAACTCCCCGAAAAAACCATACAATGGAATAAATATGGCGATCGCACATCGAACCAAACCCAAGCGCACCCGACCCGCATCCCCGGCTCGTCACCGAAAATCCGTGCGATCCCGCGGCCTTCGAGCCGCCCGCTGGCGCGCCAACGGGCATGGCGGCCCGGCGCTTCACGGTGCCGTACCGGCGGCGCTGAACCTGAATGATGGCAATTATCTCCGCGCCCTGGAGTTCCTCGGCCGCCACCCGGACTACGAGCGGATTCCCATTGCCCGCTACAACCCCGCCACTTTCGATCTCGACCGGATGCGCCGACTGCTGAAACTGCTCGGCGATCCTCATCTGGCCTTTAAAACCGCGCATGTCGCGGGCACCAAGGGCAAAGGCAGTACCTGCCACATGCTCGCCGGTATGCTGCGCAGCGCTGGCTTAAAAACAGGTTTGTACACCAGCCCGCATCTGCTGGACCTGCGCGAACGGATTCAGATCAATGGCCAGCTTATCGCGCCGGAAGAGTTGGTTCGGCTGGTGCGGTGCGTAGGGGCGGCGCTGCGCAAAATGTCGCTCACCCCGACCTTTTTCGAGATCCTGACCGCCTTGGGTTTCCGCTATTTCGCCGATCAATCCGTGGATATCGCGGTGATTGAGACCGGGCTGGGAGGTCGTCTCGACTCGACCAACGTAATTACCCCGGAGGTTACGGCCATCACCAGTATCAGCATGGACCATGTCGCGCTGCTGGGCCATTCGCTGGCCAAAATTGCTGAAGAAAAGGCGGGCATTTTTAAACCGGGCGTGCCGGCGGTTTCCTGTCCACAGGACCCGGCGGTGCAGGAAGTCCTCCAGCGTGTCGCCCGCAAAGTGGGCGCGCCGCTGGAATTTCTGGGCCGGGAAATCGACTTTACCCATCGCTTTGAGCTGACCCGGCAGGACGGCCCCCAAGTGCGGGTGACGCTGAACACCGAGCGCTGTCGATTCGAGCAACTGCCCGTTCCCCTGCCCGGCGAGCACCAGGCGGTGAATTGCGGCTTGGCGCTGGTCATGCTCGATAAGCTTCAGGGGCGCGGCTGGCAGTTCGACCAGGCCAAAATTGTGGAGGGCTTGCGCCAGGTACGCGTACCCGGCCGCTTGGAGACCGTCTGGCGGGATCCACGGGTGGTGATCGACGGGGCGCATAACGCCGCCTCGATGCAGGCCCTGTTTCATGGTATCAGCCAGTATATTTCCTACGATTCCATGGTGGTGATCTTTGGCTGCAACAGCGACAAGGATATCGACGGCATGCTCGAACAGGTCGCGCGGGGAGCGGATAAGGTCATTTTCACCCGGGCCATAAACCATCCGAAGAGCGCTTCGCCGGAGCAGCTGGCGGCACTCTATATGGAACGGTTTGGCAAGATGGCCCAGGCCGCCGCCGATTTTCGCCAAGCCATGGCCATTGCCGCCCGGGCCATCACCCGGGAAGATCTAGTGACCGTGACCGGCTCATTTTACCTGATCGGCGAGGCGAAACAGTATTTCCTGGATCGCGCCGCCCGACGGACCGCTTCTTCCCGCAATTAGAGCTTTCTCAAACTATAAATTTTCCGTCGACGAAAGAGGCTCGGAGCCGCCACTGAACCCGCAGCACCGGGCTTCAAGTCACCAGCGGCGGCTCGCCCGCGGCGACCCGGTGAACGGCTTCCGGCCGGGGTACCCGAAAGCTAAAGGGTGACCAAGCCTCACCACCCATCTCAAGACATCGCGGCAGCCGCGTTGGCCCGGCCAGGTTTTCAGATGGATCCTTAACTCTGTTGGAAAGCCCGGCCTACGGCTTGGCCCGCGGCGCTACCGCCGCCAAATCCCGGGCGGATAGGCGAATTTCGTCAATAGTCGCGTCCGAACCATAGTCAAACAGCGTCAGATAATGGCCGTCGCCCTTGGCGGAACCTACGTTGAAATAGGGATGCCCGGCCACATGATCCCAACCAATGAAGCCCTTTTCGGTGACCGCGTCAGCCGCGGCGCCCAGAGCTGCCCGGTTCAGCACCCCCCGCGTCAGATGTGCGGCGAAATGCCGATATTGCGGATTGCTTAAAATCCACTCCTCCATATACACCGGGCCGCTCGTGCGGTTAACACCGCTGACATGGAACAGGACCAAATAGGTCTTTCCGGCGCTTAACGGTGCGCCGTGATTGTCGTAGTAAGTTTTATTCTCCGGATAAAGCGTGATTTGCCCCTCATTGGCGTCCTTATACCCTCCGGCCGCGGCATAGATTTGCAGGCGGCTGTCATAGGCTTGCGGCGCATTTTTATCGCCGACGATCACTGCCGGGATACTGGTGGCGGTCAACGTGGCAATATTCACCAAATAGCCGCCATAAAGATTGGTGCTGGTCAACAGGGCCTGCGGGGCGAGTTCCACGGACAGGCTGGTGGCCCCGCCCGTGGGATACAGGGTCACCGCTCCGCCACTGGTTTGCAAACCGGGGAAGCTCAGGCCCGTTGCATCATAAGTGACGGTGGAACGGGTGGCATTCAGGCTGTAGGTGCCCGCTAACCCCGCGGCGGCTGCCGCAGTCCCCGCGAAATTCGCGCCATTCTTTAGCGCCGGATAGTGGAATTCCTCCTGCACCAGCGGCGGGTCATGCGGGGGAAGCGCCGCACCGCCCGCCGCCATCATCGCCGCCGCCAACACCGCCGCCATACCCGCCCGACGTTTCATGCTCACCAGGCTTTCCCCGTGGCCGCTTTGATACGCTCGCATCGTAACCTCCTCTAAAAGAGGGCCAGTACTACCCGTTTCCCGCGTTGGGTTTGACGTCGCGGCGGATCCCCGATCCGTTTGCGGCGGGCCGAACAAGGGCGGCTCGCCGGTACAAGCCGGTACAAGGCAGGGTACCACCGGACGACGTATCACCACGGCGCTCCCGCCCTTCATCCGGCCCCACCGCCAAGGCCGGGCGTGCTTGTGCGTCCCCAGACCTCTACGGCGGCGGGGTCTAACTTTTCGCCGGGCCGGAGCTTGGCGGTCACGCGCAGGTAACGGCCCTGTGCCCGGAAAATCCGGGACACGAGCCAGGCCTCCCATAACCCCTGCGGGTGCATGACGTCGCCGGCGTCGACCTGGGCGAAACATCTCCCATCACGGCTGGCCGCAACGCTGAAATGCAAGACCGCCCGGGAGTGAATCCGGATCCGGTTAACCTCGTAAACCCGCTTGAGATCGAAAAGCACTACTGCCGTATCGTGCACCCTCGACACCAGCAATTTCCGGGCGCACCCCGTGCGAATCCGATAGCGGTAATTCTTCCAGCCCGGGTTGTCCGAGAGCAGCCGCGGCACCTGCGCCGCGCTCAGACGCACCTGTACGTGGGCGGTGCAAATTGCCTCAGGCGGGCTACCGCTGGATGCACCCGTACTCCAACGAGCCACCAGTGGATAGAGCCACTCCGGACGGAAATTCAGCGTTTCCGGGGAAAGCGTGATGGTGATCCCGTACCGCGCCTCCTGATCCGCCGGTAGCAGTGCCGTTGTGATCTCACAGGGCTCGGCCTGCCAGCCTTGCGGAACGGCAAGCCGCAACGTACCTGCCGGAAGGGGGCTCGCCATGGGATTCACCAATTGCACCGCGGTCCGGAACGCCGTGCCGGGCGAGACCAGCGGCGTGGCGCCGTCCCGACCCGTTTGCCCGGTGGTGAAATCAGTGAACCCCAACAGGGGAGGGCCGTTGCGCAGGAGGTAAATTACGCCGGCGCTGGCGACAGCCGGTAACTCGATGGTGCAGCGATGTTCTGGCCCGCCGAGCGGCTCGACCGGCAATCTTTCCAGGCTGGCAGTTTCGGCGGGAGCCCACCAGACGGCGCCCCCGGATTCCTCGAGTCGCGGCAGCTCCACCGTCAGCGCCGGAAGCGCCTGTGCCCGCGCGTTCGCCACCGTCAAAACGCAGCTTCCGGCCGCATTTACGTACGGCTGCTCTAGGCGCAATTGCCTTGCCGCGCGGGCGGCAGGGACATGCGCAAAGCGAGCGACCTCATACGCCGGCCGTACCCCAGCCCGCCGCAGCAATTCCGCCAGCCACATCGCAGGCGCTGCCGGTACCGCAGAGCGTAGCGTGCCCAACTGGGTATTCAGCCAGATTCCCATCCCTCGTCCGAAGCGATTTCGCGTCGCTCGGCCGGTCCCTGCCGTTACCCGGTCCGCCTGGCTAGCCCGGTCCGCCTGGCTAGAAGGATACAGAAGTTCGGCGGTGGTCAGGCTGGCACGCACCCGACCCTCGCCAGCAACCTGGCCCCACCGCGTAGCAAAAGCAACCCGTGATCGTGAACGGAGGACCTTATTGATATCGACGCCGCGGCGCTGGACGCCCAAAACCTCGTCCAAGCCGCGATGCACGCGGTGGTGCTCATCGAAGTATCCGGCCGCGGTGTCGGCGAGCACACAGCCGCCGGACCGTACGTAGTCGGCGATGGCGGCGCACTCGTCCGCAGTCAGGTGATCCGCACCGATTAACAACAGCGCCCCGTAGCTGGCCAGGTAGCCCGGATGGAGCTTTTGGTACGGAATAACATCCACCCAATAGCCCTGCTCGCGCAGCCAGCCGAAAACGGCTATGCGGTTGTTCAGCGGAGGAATCGGCGCCCATGAATAGTCCCGCCAGGCTGGATTCGGGGCGATCATGACGTCACGATGGGGCATCAGAATGGCCACGCGCGGTACGGCCGGTCTGGGCCTGGCCTCCGTCCAAAAGCGTTCCGTCCGATGAATCATGTTAGCCCAGCGCGCCGCGTAATACAGTTTCGGCAGCATCCGACCCGTGGGTGTTACGAAGCCATCGGCGGCGTAGTCGCCGGTGTCCCCGACTCCGCCGAGGCAAAAGTAGTTGACGGCCTTCAGCCCGTTGGACGGCAGGCGCCAATAAGTCCGTGCGAACGCCCGGCCGCTGGGGGCGCCGTCGTTGGTTTCGGAGAGGAACACCCCGTAGCCCGGCGCGCCGCTTAAGGGACGAATGCAGTGGAACACATAGTTGGGTAAGTAGCACGCCGCCTCACCGGTCTGGTACGAGTCCAACGCCATCAGCCCGCCGGAGGCCGACCTTATTTTCTCTGCCACCAGCCCCAGGTCCACCATCGCCGCCTTGGCCACGATGGTGTCTTCAATCGTCCAGTCGCTGTTCTTGGATACCACCGGGCGCCGCGCCGGATCCGCCGCCCGGATAGCGCTGAAGCGCTCGGCGACTGTCGCGGCGTAGCTGGCCTCCTGGAACGCATGCCAGTCCAGCCACGCGGCGTAATTGGGGGACCATGCGCTGGCTAGATCGAAACTGGTGTAGTGATACATAGTGCTGCCTGGCCCTGGACCGGGAGGCTCGGCCTGCCCGAAGGTACTGTAGTGTCGCCCCCACGCCGCGTTCAATGCCGCAACGCTGTGGTAGGTCGCGGCCAGCCACCGGCGGAAGGCTCGCTTGGCCACGGGCGAATAATCCAGCGGCAGGTTCCACTCGTTGTCTATTCCCCAGCAGCGCACGCGGTCGCTTTGTCCGCTCCAGCCCTTTAAATTCGCGGCGACGCAATTGGCGTCGCGGTCCACTAGGTAACGGCGGGTGCGACGGCTGAACACAGAAGCTCCGCTGTGCGCCGGCTGGCCGTTGGCGTCCACGGCTGCAGGCAACCTCCCCCAGCGCGTCTTGAATGTGGCCAGGTCGATCTGTCCCAGCACGTAGGCGCTCCAGCAGCACACCAACCACAGACCGCTTCGGGAAGCCGCCGGCATGGCCGGGGAATCGCCACCGGCCCAGGGAACAATGATGGTTTGCGATTCGTTGAATCCCAGAGGTATGAGGCGCTCAAACCCCTGCTCGTAGACGCCGTTCTCACCGAGCACGAAACCGAGGGGAAAGTAACCCGCTAAAGGCAGTTGGCTGGCGCCGAGGCACAGGCTTTGCGCCCCGATCGTGGTCCGTCGATCCGCGCCCCTTCCCCGCCCGGCCCGCGCCCAGCCGCCTAGCCCGGCCATTGCCGCCGCCCCCGGCCCCGCGCGGCCGGAAAACACCACCCGGCCGAGCACGGCCGCCGTGGCCGCGACGAAGCGGCGGCGGTCGAGGCCCACTGCCTGGGCCACGTTCACCATGCCGCACCCTGCGCTGCAGTCGTGGGGTTCACCGTGCGGATGGGCGTCATGCAAATATCAAACGGCGCGGACCGCGGCCGTAGCTCCGGCGTAGGCAGTTCCCCCGCCCCGGACATTCCTACCTGATTGGTGTCCGTGGTTCCGTTGATCACGCCTGTGGCCGTAGTGTAAGTGAAGATATTGTCACCATTCTGGCCCACGTACGGTGATGTTTCCCACGTCACGTGATCATCGCCAAAGCCGACGTTCTGCCCGTCGCCGGCATGGTTGCCGGAATTATAAATATACGGGCCGTAAGTGTTGGCCGTCGGCAGGGTGGTGGTGATGCGCTGAAACACGCCCGCGTCGGTGCCGGTGTCCGCCGGGGCCATGTCGCTGACCAGCGGAACCTGGCTGTTCGCGCCCGAAGTGGTCCACCAGTCGCCCGGAGCGGTATCAATCCACTGGACGCCCCCGATCCACGGCCACGGGAACGCGATCGAATAACTGGCACCCTGTCCCGGGCCATCCCAGACACTGTAATTGTACTCGCCCACTGAGGCGACAGTAACGGCACCGAAATTCGGCAGGTAATATCCGGGCCGAATGGTCTGGCTTCCCTGCGCGATCGCGGTGTCAGTGGGGTTGGACTCAAGTGAGGGACCCACCGCCAGGGGATCCGAGGGGCAAATGAAGCTGGCCGGCGTGGTGTAACCCTCCAGCACCGGAATCCACATGCTCGGCCACACATCCGGCCCGCCCCAGGCACCCGGGGGATTGCTGCCCACCCAACGGTACCAGGACTGCACCATCCCTGGCGCAGTGGCGGCCGGCGCATTATCTGCCCAGACGTTGTTGAGATACATCGAGTTGTAGCCGGTTGAATTGGGCCAGTAGGTCAGCATTCCTATAACCGGGAAAGTTCCAGCATCGCTCTGTGAGTACGTCACCATGGACTGGATGATCCCGCGGATATTGGCCATGCACACCGCGCGGTTGGCCAGTTCCCGGGCTTTCGCCAAGGCGGGCAGCAGAATGGAAACAAGGATCGCAATGATCGAGATCACCACCAGCAACTCGATCAGGGTAAAGCCGGTTTCCCGTGCGTCTGGACCGCGATCGGAACGCTGCCATCGCTTTCCAGTTTCCAGCCGGACCAACTCCCTGTAGGTATGGACCACTACGGACCTCCGGCCGCCGCCCAAGCGTCGAAATTCGTGCGAGTGCACCACCGAAACGCCGTCATCCGAAAATAAATCCTGCCGTACCATGAGGCACCTCCTTATTAACCTGATTAACCTGGCTCTCCAGAGGCGACTTCTCGAAGCGTCCGGGTCACGCAACCCGCGTCGGACGAACGCGCCTCCGCCCGGAAGATGCGAACATCGTTATCTCACGCCAAACCGTGAACACCACACTTCAACCGTCCCCACGTCCGTCATCCGAATTCCTTTCGCGCCCCTCGCAGCGCAGTTTAGCCGCCGCCGCGACCGCGGTCCGTGGGTCGCCTTCGTGTCCTTCGTGGCGAAATCTTCCGCAGCACCGACGGTTCCGCCGCCCCGCCGAGCCACAGGCGAACCACAGCACCGGCCGCCGTCGCGAACCTGTCCCGTTTGCAGCAGCGGCGGGGACCTTCCCGACTGGCGAAACTTCACGCCCGCTTTTTCCTCCTCCCGCCTTCACCTCGCCGCAGCCAGCCGCCTGCGGAGACCATCGGTCTTCGTCATGTCCCCGGATTCCACGTCCACCTCCCGCTCCCGTCCCGCGGCGCAGCCGCGCCTCACCATGCACCACCATTATCGGGCAAGCTGGTATCGGCGGCGTAGGTGGGGTTCACAACCCGCTCAGGCTCCATGCAGATATCGAACGGAGCGGACAATGTCTTAACTAACGGCTGGGTAAATTGGTCCCATGGACCCTCAAATTGATACTGACTGGTATCCGTCGTGCCATTAACTGGGACTACCGGGTTGCTTTGGTAGTTGTGGAAGGTGAAAATATTGTCACCGTTCTGGCCCACGTAAGGTGAGATTTCCCAGGTTACATGATCATCGCCAAAACCCACATTCTGCCCGTCGCCGGCATGGTTGCCGGAATTATAAATATATGGCCCATAGGTGTTGGCCGTCGGCAGCGTGGTAACGATCCGCTGAAACACACCCATGCCCGGCCCGTCGCCGGGATCATAGGTCGCATCGCCGGTCATGGGGGTCATGTCGCTGACCAGCGGAACTTCCGTGTTGGCGTCCGTGGTAGTCCACCATGCCCCTGCGGCCAGGGGCCCCGTGTTGCCCGCCCCATTATTTAGCCACGGGTACGGAAAAGCGGAGGAATAGCTTATGCCTTGGCCATTGGTGTTGGTATGTTCACCGCCGCCAAGAACGGACTTAGACGGCAGAAACCCGAAATTGGGATAATACGCCGGCGTTCCCGCATTGTTGAAGTACTCCAGCGAAGGACCCACCGCCAGTGGATCCGACGGGCAGATGAAACTGGCTGGCGTGGCGTAGCCTTGCAGCACCAGCATCCACAGGCCCGCCGACGGATCGGGGTAGATGGTGTAGCCCGCCCTGTACCAGGCCTGCACCACGTTGGCGCCGGTACCTGCCTCGCTGGTAGTGTAACTGTAGGGTGTGCCGGGTGCGTTGTCGTAGGCGCCCGGGCTCGCGCCGGGTTGATTAACCGTCACCGGGAACGTGCCGTTGTTCGACTGAGCATACGTCACCATGGACTGGATGACCCCGCGGATATTGGCCATGCACACCGCGCGGTTGGCCAGTTCCCGGGCTTTCGCCAACGCTGGTAGCAATATAGATATGAGAATAGCTATGATCGATATCACCACCAGCAGCTCAATCAGGGTAAACGCTGACGCGCCTTTGAAACGGCGTCGCCACGACCGCAATCCGGCGCGGCTGACCAGGGATTCCAGGTCGCCATAGGCGCCCAGCCCCCGGGCCAGGCTCAGCACCATGGAATTGAGCAGCAGGGCCACCGCAGCAAGCAGCCACGCAACCGGGGACAACACGGCTGCGGCTACGGATTGGATGGCTCGCCGGGGGCGAGTCGAGACGTGATACGCTCTCATGCTAATCTCCTTTAAAAGAGAGCCAGTATTACCAGTTTCCAGGGATAGGCTTGCCGCCGGGGCCACTCCGCGATCGGTTCTCAGCGGGCTGAAGATAACAGGCTCGCTAGGCGAAAGGTGGACCACCGCCGAACGAGACGTCGCCAAGGGCGACCCTTCGTCCTTCATCCCGCCGCCGCGCCCGGCCTCCAGAGACCTTCCACCTTTTCCCTCCAGTCCCCTGTAACTTGAAACCTGTAATCCCATTGGGCCTTGCATAATGGCTCCTCCCCTAAAAAACTTTAGACAATCCACCAACTGAAAACGACCTCTGTTCTCATGCTATTCTGGCACCCGCCCGATGTCTTTAGCAATTTTCACAAAACATTTCGCAATTCCAATGGCTGCCAGGAGCGCCTTACGGCGGCTGATAATGATCCGGAGCGCCCAGGGCCTTCCAGCGCTGGTAGACGACCAGCGCCGCGGCCAGTCCCAGCAGGCTGAAAGCCGCCGGCCACAGGCAGACCACCAGCCGGTAACTGTGCACGTAGTCGATCAACCACCCGGCCAGCGGGCTTAACCCGGCGGCCACCAGCGATGAGGACATGGCGCCCGCTGATCCAAACTGACCGTAGCGCGCCCGCGGATAGACCGCCACGGTCCAGTTCAGTATGGCGGCGCCCACCGTGTACGTGGCCAGAGTCGCCGGTACGCCGAGCAATACCGCGCTCCAGAATCCGTGCGCCAACAAGGCGGTGGCGAGGCTGCAGATCGGCACCGCTGTAAAGCCGATGAATAGCGTTTTGTGGCTGCCCCAGCGATCGATCAGCACGCCGACCGGATACGCCGCCGCCATGCAGATCAGGCCGCCGATCGCGCCGATTTTTCCGATCTGGGCCAGGGATAAACCGATCTCATCGCGAAAGAAAAATATCCCAAATACGTTGGCCGCCCCAGCCCAAGTGTAGCAGCCATACACCAGGAACACCCACCAATAGTACGGGCAGCCAAAACATTCCCGGGCGTAGTTTTTGATTCCGCTGTACCAGTTGCCATGCTCTTCCTTCTCCGGGGGCGGATATTGGCCCTCTTTCACGCGCCAGGCCATCAGCATGATACATACGCCGTAGAGCAGAGCGGTGACCAGGAAAATCATCGCCATGTGGGTTTTGGCCAGGGGAAAGATGAAAAAGCTGTAAAATACGCCCGCCAGCGAGCCAAAAAAGCGGAATAAACCATAAAACCGGCCGATCAGCGGGGCCGGAACGACGTCCACGATCAGATAGTAGTAGACCGAGCTGATAAACATGTTGAAGAGTTGAAATCCCACCACCAGTACGCCAAACATCAAGATAACCGTGGAAATCGGACTTAGCGCCAACAGCCCCGCCGCACCGGGAATCCGTTCGACTATTTTCAGAAGGTTTGGCGCGTAGGGAATCAGGGCCAGAAAAAGCACCACCAGCGGGGTGGTCAGCAGAATATAGGGCCGGCGGCGGCCCCAGCGGGTGCGGGTTCGGTCTGATCGATAACTGATCACGGGATTGAGCAGCATATTCATCAACATGAACAAACTGTTGACGATGATGGCGATCTGGCTGTCGGTGGCGTGATGCCGCTTAAGGATCAAAGGCAATAGCGACGGCATCACCGTCTGCATCAGGTTGAAGATGAAATCACCCCAGAGCAGCCAGGCGAAAAGTGTAACCAGGTTGGCCCGGTGGTAGACCAGCGTCCCCACGGTGAAGGTGGCGCGGCGACCCGCGCCGCCGACGCCGCTGACTTGACCGTTCCCTCCGGGCGTCGCTAAATCCTGTTCAACCATTCCGGCACGCACCCTGAAAATATCCGCGTTAGTATACAGCCATCATAAATTCACTTTTTTACATGGTGGTGCTGTGGCCACGGGTTGCAGCCGCATGTGGCTTCATTATGCCCCTGAAACAGGGCGCGCCTTTAGCAATTTTGAAAAATTATTTCGCGGGTTGGGCAGCGGCCGGCGGAGGACCCGCAATGATGGGTATCCCAGCATGGGCGAACAACATGGTGGCCATCCCGAGCGTTGGGGCCGCCTCCCGCGGTCCGCCATCTCGGGCTATTCGGGGTGCTTCCACCAACGCTCACCGCGGCCCCATCTGGAATCTTGCCGCACCCCTTACACCAGGCACGACAAACGATGCATGGTACGCTGGAATAATTTTGAAAAGGGAGCGTTCGATGCCTGTTATTTCCATGTTTTATGGCCTCATCGTCATGCTGTACTTTTTCGATGACAAGCGGCATTATTCACCACGCATTCATGTCAAGTACGCCGAGGGAACGGCGCTGTTGGCAATCCCCTCCGGGGAGGTTCTCGCGGGAGCCATACCTGCCTCGCGGCTGAAGCTTGTGCAGGCGTGGACGGAATTCACCCGAAGGAACTGACGGCCGACTGGCAGCTTGTCGTCAATGGCGAACGGCCTTTTCGCATTGAACCGCTGAAATTAGGAGGCAGCGTGATGATCACCGTGACCGGTGTGCATCCGCTGGATAACTACCAACTGGAGCTTGCCTTTAGCACCGGCAAGACCCGACGCTTCGATGTCCGGCCCCACCTGGACAAAAGTATCTTCACCGCATTAAAGGGCGTGACATACTTTCGCTCGGTTCGCCTGGGTTTTGGCAGCATCGCCTGGCCGCACGAGCAGGACTTTGGGCCGGAATCGCTTGATGTGGAATCGGTCCCCATCCCCGCTGCCGACCCCGTTGGAACCGGTTGCGGGCACGGTTAGGGGACGCCAGGAAATAACCTGTACAAATGCCCCGGAAATTTTGGCCGCTGGCGAGACGCCGGCGATGAGCCTACCCCGCCCAGTGGGTCTGTAAGAAGCGCGCCACGCACCCAGTAGCCAAAAGAACCAGCCGGATCGTGCACGTTATTTCTTAGCAACCCCCCGAACGTCAGCGCGGCATGGCCGCGCGGCGGTGCTCCCGCGGCGCCACGCCGAACGCTTTATGGTAATCGCGGCTGAACTCGTGCTGGCGCTGGTAGCCGACATGTTCGGCAATTTCCCAGAAGTTCATCCGCGAACGTTCCACCAGGCTGCGGGCCAGGGTCAGGCGAAGTTGCTTGAAACGCTTCATGGGCGACTGACCCACCGCGGCATGGCACGCGGCCGTGACGGTCGCGGCGCTGTAACCGGCCAATTCCACCATGCGCTGTAAACTCATCGGCTCGGCTAATTTATCGCGCAGCCGGCTTTCCAACGCCCACCACAACCAGGCCGGCGAATCCGTCCGAAAACCGCGCTCGGGCAGCGCCCCCGCTGAATCCTCCAGCAAATCCGCCAGCAACAGTTCCAGCCTGGCCCGAACCCGCAACTCCCGCCACAGCGGTGGGACCGTCGTCTCGCGCCAGGCCTCCAGCAGCGCCGCGAATCGCCGCTCGATGCTGCTATCGACGCGTTGCACCCGGCGATCGAACGGCGGCGGCGGCAAATCCGCGGCCAAAAAGTTCACGGCGTAGCATTCCCAGTATCCCCGGACCGCCCGTCGCCGAACCGTCTCCATATTATGGTGCCAAATCAAGTCTCCCGGCTGCAGAAGGTACGTGCGCCCGGCCACCTCGTATTCCACCTGCCCCCGCACCGCCAGCTGCAGCAGGTGACCCGGCACGCCTTGGCTGACGATCACCGCGCCGCTGATCGGACGCGGGTAACGCTGGCAATCAAGCACGCGTTCAATAGGCGACGCACCGACCGCCGGATGCGCCGTCACAATGGCTGGCGGTTGCTTAGCCATGATTTACATTCCGCTGTTTTCAGGCAGAGCCTGACCCGTAGTTGCTCCGCACCTCAACTTTACCACGCGCCTTCCGGCGCCCGCAACCACGTCCGCCGGTGCAGCCAGATCAGGCTGGCAGCGGTTTCCGGGCCAGCGGTATGGTGCTGGCGCTCCACGGCGGCACGGCCCATACGACCGCGAAGCCCTGCCTCAACCACGTTTGCCGTGGGACGACGGTTCCTGGAAACTGCGAAATAATTTGTGAAAATCGCTAAAGACACGCCACGGGCGAACCGCTATCGTGGCATACAACCTCGTTTCGCGGATAAGGCTCGTTAGGCTGGTAGGAGCAAACCATGCGGTATATGCGGCGACTTTATTCTCGCAGCGCCATTGGCGTTTTGTTTCTGGGACTGGTCGTCAATCACCCGGTCTTGGCTGTCCCAGCGCCCCGTACCGCGGGCGTCCCGCCTGCCGTTGTGGGCCTGGCCGGTGCCGGCAGGATACCGGCGCGGCGCGCTGCGGCCAGACTGATCCTGCTTAGCGCCCGGCGGACCCCAACGATTGTTCTGCCGCCAACACCCACGCCGGTGGAAAACTTCGCAGCCCGGCAACTACAGACTTATCTGCGGCGGATGACGGGTAAGAAGCTCCACCTTGAACGAACCGCGGCGCCGCAAGGCGCCCCCCTGATTATCCTGGGGCCGCATCCGTATAACCAGGATCTGGGCTGGCAAAAACTGGATCCTGATTCGTTTGTCATCGCGGCAGGTCCCCATCGCCTGCGGATTGCCGGCGGCATCGGCCCGACGGTCCAGAACGCCAAGGGGCAGGTCTTTGTACAGGAGCGTGGCACCCTGTATGGGGTTTACCAGTTTCTGGAAAACCTGGGGGTGCGCTGGTATCGGCCGGAGCGCTGGGGTGAATATGTACCGAAGTTGAAACGGATTGTTCTGCCGCTGGGCCGCAAAACGTATCGTCCCGCGTATAAATATCGCTGGGGAATCGATGATTACGTGGATTGGCAGGATGAAACCGCCCGGCAGCGGGCACGTACCCACTTGTGGGCGACGCGCAACCGTTTGAACACGGATCTGTGGACGCCCATGAAATACGGTGGCTATTACTATGTCGATTTCGACCAGTGTTACCAGTATTTGCTGCCGCCTAAGGAGTATTTTGCCAAACATCCTGACTATTATGCTTTGATCAATGGCCAACGCGACCCGCACGGCCAGTTGGACTTGGCCAATCCCGCGGTGCAAAGACTTGTCGCCGCGAAAGTTATTGCCCAAGCCCGGGCCAACCCCGAACAACGGATCATCTCGGTTTCACCCAATGATGGCGGCCTGTGGGGCCAAGGCCCGCGCGAACGCGCCATGGATGATCCCAAGCTCAAGGCGGTTTTTGGCGGGGTATCTATGTCCAACCGTGTCTGCGAATTTAATAACATCGTGGCCCGGCTGGTGGCCCAGGCCGCGCCACGGGCGAAAATTGGCTGTTTAGCTTATTGGGATTACACCGAAGTCCCCACTTTGATTAAGGCTCTAGCGCCCAATTTAGTGGTCATGCTGTCTCCTTATGCCGCTGGTTACAGCGATTACTCCAGAAATTTGGATGACCCGGCCAGCGTGCAGAACGCCAATTTTTTGCGTTCGCTGCGGGGCTACAGCCGGCTTTCGAAAGAACTGATGACCTATGAATATTGGTCCGGCTACTGCTGGTACGGCCCGCTGCCCATTATTCATACCATGGTCAATCGCTTGCGTGCCTACCGCCGCTATCACGTGGTCGGCGTGTACAACGAATCGCATCCCAGCTGGGGGCCGCAGGGGTTGGATCTCTATATGTACTGCCAGCTCCTGTGGAATCCCAATATGAACGTTCACAAGGAACTGGACTTGTATTACCATAATTATTTCGGTCCCGCCGCGGCACCGATGAAGCGATATTACCAGACCATGGAAAAAGCGGCGGAAACCGGGCCGTATTTTGGCAGCGGCGGCTACGACGCCTGGAATCTTTTCACCGACGCCCTGCTGCGCCAACTCGGACGCGACATGACCCAGGCCCGGGCGCTGGTGCGCGATCGCAAACTCTATGCCCAGCGCCTGGAAGGTGTCTGGGCCGGCTATCAGGTCGCCCTGCGCACGCGCCGCTTTCTGGACTTGCGGCTGGAGGGCCAATTCCTGCAGGCGACGCAGGAATTACAAGGCTTGGAACATTTTATCCAAAGCTTCAAGGGCGGCTGGGTGTTCGATAATGGGCCGGTCGCCTGGCCGTCCATTTCCGGAACCATGCGCACCTGGGGCCGGAAACTCCACACCCAGGAACGTGTCCTGTTCGGCGTTTTCAAGCATCCGCGGATTGTGGAAAGTTGCGACAAGGGGTGGCTTTTTCATATCGATCCGCGGAATCTGGGGCTTCAGCAAGGCTGGATGAAGCCAACCTTTCACGCTGTCCATTGGCCACGGGTAACCGCCGATCTGCCTTGGCAGGATCAGGGTTACCCCGCTTATCACGGGGTGGCCTGGTATCGCCGGTCGATCCAGCCGCCCGCCCATCACGGTACGCAGCAGATTATTCTTTATTTTGGCGCGGTCGACGGCAACGCCAGGGTGTTCCTGAACGGCAAACCAATTGGCGTGCATCGCCTGCTGGCCAACGGTTTCGGCTGGGATAAGCCGTTCTACTTCAACATCACCAGGCGTCTGGTCCGCGGACAACCCAATGTGATAGCCGTGCGGGTCAAGAAACTGATTTACCTGAGCGGAATCGATGGCGGGGTTCTGTTGCTGCGGGTACAAGCGGCCCGCCGCTCAAGCCCTGCGGGCGCCCGCCGATAACGAAATTGGCGTCCCCCTACCCATATATCACCCCCCACTTGTAGGGGGGCGGTGTCTTAGACCAACCTCAGACCCCGGCGATTTTCACGACACCGGAACATGGGGTACTGCCGCCGCCAGAGCTCCCGACGGCCCTCGGGATAGCCGGCAATGTCCCAACAGTTTAGTCGCCCGCGGCGACCTGCTGCGGATGTGCCTGCGCCCTCCATTTGCAGAACCGAGATTTGTCTTCGCCTTAAGCTACCGCGCCGCGCGATAAAGCTCTGCGACTTTCGTCCAGTTCACCACGTTCCACCAGGCAGTCATATAGTCCGCCCGGCGGTTCTGGTATTTCAAATAATAGGCGTGTTCCCACACGTCCAGACCCAGCACGGGTTTGCCCGCCAGGCCCGTGACCGCCTGCCCCATCAGGGGATTGTCCTGGTTGGCCGTGGAGCCGATCGCCAGCTTGCCATCCCGTAGCACCAACCAGACCCAGCCCGAACCGAACCGTTTGGCGCCGGCATCCATAAACCGCGTCTTGAAGTCGGCAAAGGATCCGAAGGTGGATTTAAGCGCTGCGGCAAGGTCCCCCGTCGGCTCGCCGCCCCCTCCTTTGCCCTGGGGCGCCATGATCCGCCAGAACATGCTGTGATTAACGTGCCCGCCGCCATTGTTGCGGACCGCGGTCCGGACCGCTTCGGGCGCCGCGGACAGGTCAGCGATAAGCGCCTCGGCGGATTTCGCCTCCAGAGCTGGTTGGCCGGAAATGGCGTTATTCAGATTTGTCACGTAGCCGCCGTGATGTTTGCCATGGTGAATCTGCATGGTTTGAGTATCGATCACCGGTTCCAGTGCCGCGAAATCATAGGGCAAAGCGGGTAAGCTGTGAGCCATGGGTAAACTCCTTGCCTAGAAACGTTTCAGTGCGTAACTATAGGTAGGTTGCGCGGAAACGTCAAGAAACGGCCGGTGCCGCCAGCGATTCCGCAGGGCGGGTCGCTAAAGCCGACAGGACAGCGGGTTGGGCGGTTTTGAGGCCAGAGGCAGATTCGCAGGGGCGTTTTTCGGCGGGGTGGACGGGGACTCCCTGCGGCGCGCCGG
>JAJYFE010000028.1 GCA_021785435.1 Planctomycetota bacterium | reverse complement strand
GAAAGCGGGCGGCTTGTCAAGCCCGCGCCGAATGCGAATCTGCTCCCGGAAAGACCGGCCCCCACCAACCGCCCGCCCCCGGCGGCTCAGCTCAACGCGCGGTTACCCTCTTTGCGGAATCGCTGCCGCGGTCCTCCATTTCCTTTACCTATATGTATCAAACCCCCGCCCATCAAGGGGTTGGGACACGCCTTTCGCCTCCTACCGGTATTTTGTTGAACGGCGGCCAGCGGCCGCGTCGGCAGCGGTATTTCCCGCAACCGCCGACAGACCAGCCGGAACAATTCTTGCAAGGGATAACCCCCCGCCAGATGCAGCACCAGGCGCCGCACGCTGGTGCGCACCACGGCCCCGATCTTAAAGAGCTTCCAGCGGATCGTATCCGCTCGCCCCGCCAGCGGGCGGGCAGGACTTTGTCGAGTCGCCCTCTTCGGCGACTTGGGCCTGGGCCAACTCCGTGCCCACCAAAGCCACCCGCCGCACATCATCCACCAACACATACGCCAAGGCGCTGAACAACACCCGCAGTGGGTTGTGCACGAAGTAGTGGCAACTGGTGCGATCCGCGAACAGGCTCAACTGCTGCTCCTTAATATAGTTCTCCATCGGGCCGCGCCCACAATACCGCCGGTCATAAAGCACGTCGGGTTCGCCGGCCAGGTTGCTCACCAGGAAGCGCGGATGGGGACCCTGGTCGCTATGCTCGGCCTTGAGGATCAGGGGACGGGCGCGATCCCATGTCCCGGCCCGATAGGCCGCGCGGGCGAAGTACCGCTGTTTTTGGCCCGTGGCCTTGAACTGGGCCTCCGCCTGCTGCATGAGCGGGGCGGCCAGCCGCGGCAAGACTGGGTTGCGGGCCACCCCGACAATGTACCGTAGACCGTGCCGATCACACCACCGCAGCATCCGCCAGCGACAAAAACCGCTGTCGGCCCGGATGGTGATCTGCACCTGCGGCCAGGCCTGGCGCAGCTCGCCGGGGCGAGTCGCCTACGGAGACCGGTTCACCAATAACTTCAGGATCGCCCAGGCGTGCCGTGCCGCGTCAATGTTGCGGGGCCGCAGATAAGCGACCAGTGGAAAGCTACCGCCGTACACGTACCGTGGTAGAAAACAGTATGCATCGTAATAGCCATGGAAGAACCGGCCTTCCTGCCGGCCATGCACCGGATCGTCCGTGGCATCGAAGTCCAGCACCAACTCCTCCGGCGGCGTGGCGTGGGACTCGATAAACAGATCCACCAGCAACGCGGAGAGCTTCCCGCAACCCTGGCGGTCCGCCCGGTGCTCCAGCCGGCACAGCGTGGGCGGCGAGGCCAGGGGCTGTGCTGCGCCCCTCGGCCCGTCCGACCGGCGTTCCCGCTTGACGCCCTGGCCCGTGAGAATCTGCCACAGGGGGTCCTGCCGCAGCCGCTGATGGTCGTTGAGGTCTTCCCAGCCGCACGCGATCCCCATGATCCGCTGGGCCACCATGGTCGGTTGCTGGTGCACGATTAAATCCTGGTTGCGCGGGTCGCGCAGGCAGGTCTCCGTAGGCGACTCGCCCCGGCGAGCCGCCGCCCGCTCCGTCAGCCCTAGCCGCTGATCCGCCTCCCGCAGCAGCAGAGCCCCGGCGTCCGAGGTGATCGGCCCGCCATTGAATTCCAGCAGCAATTTTTGCCGTCGCAGAGATGACAACGTGATGGGCGCCGTGTTACACTCTGTAGACATGGTCTGGCTTCCTTGCAAAGTCAGTGCCATTTACCAATGCCTTGATTTTACAGGGGGCAAGGCCTGCGCGTAAGCTCGCCGCTTGAAAAACCGATGAAATATCCGGGTTAGCTTTCGGGTACTTCGGCCGCCGCCGTTCACCGGGTCGCCGCGGGCGACTCGCTACGGTGAGCTGAAGCCTAGTGCTTTTCGTTCGGTGGCGAATCCGGGGCTTTTTCTGCTACCAGAAATTTATCGGTCGACAAAGCGCTAAGCTCTACCGCCGCTTGAATTGCTTTTCCAAATCGGCCCAGGTCAGGCGAATGGTGGTGGGACGCCCGTGGGGGCAGGCGCTGGAACGCTGCACCACACCGCGCCGCGCCAGCAGGCTTTCAATTTCGGCCGGCGCCAACGGATCGCCGGCTTTGACCGCGGCTTTACACGCGGCTAAGTCCAACACCTCGTGCAGCAGCGCTTCGTCGCTTAACCGCCCGGAAGTTTCCAATAGCTGATCGAACAAGGCCCGCAGGTATTCGAGGGGATTTAAGCGACGCAGCAGCGTGGGCAGACTTTGCACCGCTATGCTGCCAGTGTCAAATTCGCTGATCTCGATGCCAATCCGCAGCAGTGTTTCGCGCAGCTTTTCCAGCAGCGCCGCCTGGCGCGGCGTGATCGGAACCACCACCGGCAGCAAGAGCC
The DNA here is from genome assembly GCA_021785435.1 of Planctomycetota bacterium. GTDB lineage: Bacteria > Planctomycetota > Phycisphaerae > WQYP01 > WQYP01 > JAKCCC01. The sequence continues at coordinate 34,508 of JAJYFE010000028.1, read as the reverse complement.
GCTGCGCCTCCAGCCGGCCGCGGCGCACCTGTTCCAGGAGCTGCTCATAGATGATGCGCTCGTGCAGGGCGTGTTGATCGGCGATTAACAAGCCCTCGGATTCTTCACTGACCAGGTAACTGTTATGGACCTGCATATAACGGCCCCGGGCGGGCGGAACCAACGCGGAATGAGGCAGGTTCGTGGGGTAAACGGACTCGCCGACGCGAGGCCCCGGCGCCCCGGCGGCCGCGAGCGGGGTCGCGCCGGGGCCGGCGGAAGGAAGGGGCGCGGTGAAACTTTCAGCCGGGCCAGCCACGCCCGTGGCGGCGTCCGCGGCGCCCCATGCCCCGGCGTTCGTGGATTGCGGCCTTCCCGTATCCGCGGGTTGGCGGGGCCAAGTGTCCGGCCCTTTCATCACCGCCGCGGCCGGATCCGCGGCGCGGCCGCCAAAATCCAGCGGCGGCTGGGCCGGTTCGGGCCGGCGGAAAAAATCGGTGATAATTTGCCGGGTCTGATCCACCATCGCCGCGGCGCTGGAGGCCGCCAGCGGAGGCGCGTCCAAGCCCCGAACCCGGGGCGTCAGGTCACGGGAAAGCAATTGCGCCCGGACCGCGGAAAGCACGGCGCGATACGGCAGATTCGGTTCACGAAAGCGCACTTCCGTTTTCTGCGGGTGCACGTTGACATCAAACGCCGCCGGCGGCAGCGTGATAAAAAGCACCGCCACAGGTTGGGCCTGCGGATCAATCAAGCCGCGATAGGCTTCCTTGAGCGCGTGGGCTAACGCCCGGTCCCGAATGTAGCGGCCATTGAGAAACAGATATTGATACCGCGCGGTGGCCCGGGCGGTTTCCGGCAGACCAATGTAGCCTTGCACCTGGATATGCGGCTCGGCCAAGTCCACCGGGAGCAGCCGGTCCTGAAACTCTTCGCCGAAGGCCTGCACGATGCGGCGCGGCCGATCCGTGGCCGGCCATTGCAGGGTGGTGCGGTCATTATGCTTGAGCGTCAGGGCGATGGCGGGATGGGCCAAGGCGATGCGGCAGACCATTTCCTGAATATGGCCGAACTCGGTGGCGTCGCCGCGCAAAAATTTACGTCGTGCCGGCACGCAATAAAACAGGTCGCGCACTTCCACCGTCGTTCCGGGCGGCGCCGCGCATGGGGCGGCCGGTTCGATGCGACTTTCGCTGGCCGCCAGCCGCACCGCCTGGGCAGCGCCCACGGTGCGGGTAATCAGCACCGCGTGGCTGACCCCGGCCACCGAGGCGAGTGCTTCGCCGCGGAAACCCATGGTGGCGATGGCGAAAAGGTCTTCCACGGTCTGGATTTTACTGGTGGCGTGGCGGGCGAAGGCCAGGGGCGCCTCTTCAGGAGTCATGCCGCAGCCGTCGTCCCGCACGCGAATCAGCGTTTTGCCGCCGTTTTCAATCGTGACGACAATTTGCGCCGCACCCGCGTCCACGGCGTTTTCCAGCAATTCCTTGACCACGCTGGCCGGTCGCTCCACCACCTCGCCCGCGGCAATCTTGTTGACCAGGGCGTCGGGCAGGATGCGGATGGGCCGACGGGCGGCGTCAGCGGGCGGGGGGACCGGAGCAGCGGGCGGGTTGTCCATGGCGTTATCCTATGCCACAAGTCGTAGGTTTAAGTATAGCTTCAGCGAGTACGAGCGGGTGGGACCATTTTTTCGGCGGGAGCCAAGCGCCCTCGCTCGCCCCAACCCCGCGCTGATCCCGATGACTATCGGGAGGGCTATGAAGCCCACACGCCCCCGCCTTCATAGCCCACAGTGTAAGCGACGGGCCAGGCCCCAGCGCGAACCCCGGCCCGCGGCTCAAGCTCCCCTCAGAATAGAAGTGCCTTCGGACTATTCCGCGCCGTTTCGGTTCGACCCGCGTCGAGATTGCCGCGCCAGCGCCCGCAGTCGGACACCGTAGACACTTTCCAGCATATCCGCCTTATGCCGCACTGCCCAGAGTTCCAATTCCCAGTCATAACGCGTCAGGAGGTTGAGTCGTACCAGGCCGCGACGGCGCACCGCTCGAAGCCGCAGCACATTGGCATAATGGCCGCGGTCCAAGCCCTCCGCCAGGCGCAACAGTGCCGCCAGCCGGTCCACGATGCTCCGTTCTGGAGCCCGCAGTTGCATGTAAGCCGCATGGCTTTTCTTCGGCATGCTGCGGCGATGATAACGGGCGACATTGGCGATCAGTTCCAGCTCCAGCGGGGAGAACCCCTCCAGATCGCCGTTCTTAATCAGGTAATAGGAGTGCTTGTGATGGCCGCTGTGGCCGATATGCCAGCCGATGTCGTGCAGCCGGGCCGCGAATTCCAGCAGTTCCCGATAAGGCCGGCCCAGCTGATGCAGCCCGGCGAGCTGGTCAAATAAAGCCACCGCCAGGCGCGCCACCTGTTGATGATGGCGCTCATCGTAATGGCAGCGGCGCCCCAGCTCCACCACGCTGCGGCGGCGCGGTTCGATAATTTCCGCCGCCAGCCGCACCTGCGGCCAGTGGGTTTGCAGGTAATCGAGGATCATACCTTCCCGTAAGGCCCGGTCCGAGACCTCGAGCTTCGGAATATCCAACCGCGTCAATAGATAGTCGACCAATACCGCCCCGGCTACAATCTGGCGGGCGCGGCGCGGATCCAGGCCCGGCAAGCGCCGGCGCTGCTTCATATCCATCGCCAGCAGTTTCTTATAGAGCGATCGAAAATCGTCGCGGCGCAGTTCGGTCCGCACGCGGCGGCGAGCTTCATCTTCCGCGTGGCGGGCGACACACATGGCCGCCAGATTTTCCATCAGACCCGACGTTCCGATGAACTTGCGCGGTCGCCAGGCGGACACCTGCAGCAGCACCGGCTTAAGCACGGCCTGCAGGTGGCGGCGCAGGTGTTTGAGCTCGGCCTTGGTAGGCGGATCGTGGCTGAAAAATTGTTCGGTCAGGCGGCTGGCGCCCAGCTTACAGCTTTCCAGAAGCCGCGCCTGACCGGCCAGCCCGACAATAAATTCCGCCGACCCGCCGCCAATATCCATAATCAACGCTGGCTCGTCCGCCGCGTCCACCGTTTGCCGCACCGCCAGGTAAATCAGCCGCGCTTCCTCCTGGCCGGTAATGACGCGAATGTCCAGGCCCAGGCGAACCTTGGCCAGTTCCACGAAATCGCCGCCATTAACGCTTTCGCGCACCGCGCTGGTGGCGTAGGCGAGAACACTGTCGCATTGCAGATTCCGGGCCACCCGCACGTATCGGCCCAGCACGCTTAGCGCATGCCGCATGGCCGCACGCTCAAGCACATGGTGAACCAACGCCCCCGCGCCAAGCTGAGTAAACTCCCGTTCCGAGGCCAGCACGCGGAAATCCAATGCCGCCGTTACCTCCACCACCACCAGGTGCAAACTGTTGGTGCCGATGTCGATGGCGGCGATGCGCAGTCCGTGCGGAGTGGCGGTCCGGCGAGCGGGAGGCGGAATTTCGGAAAGCAGTCCGTAGTGTTGTCCGGGTCGCCGGCGGTAAGTGGTTGCTGCCGGATGCCTCGCGGGGCTTGAAGATGGCGCGGGGCGTGGCGCGGGGAGGTCAAGTGCGGCCATGTTTCCAGGCGTGGCCAGGGCCGTGCCGTGCGGGTGCCTAACCATCGCGCGGGACTTGTTCATGGATAATGATTATGTTAGACGGTAGAGGTGCTGTCCATGCACGCCCCCAGGGAGCCGATGGTGGACTTGTTCCGCCGCAAAGTCGCGACAACTTACGCGCAGCTGGTGCGTACCGCCGGGCGTCCCGACGCCCAAGCCATCCACGATCTACGGGTGGCGCTGCGCCGGTGCGGCGAAGTGCTTCAGGTGATGGACCTCGCCGGTCTTTTATCGCACCGAAAAATCCACCGCGGGTTGCGTTCGCTGCGGCGCCTGCGCCGTTTAGCCGGGCAGATCCGGGATTGGGATGTGTTGACCGCCCGCGTCAAGTCGCCGAAGAGGGCGACTCGACAAGGCGAGCGCCGCCGGGCCACAGGCAGCGCCGCGCTGGAGCAGCGGCGCTGGCTGGAGGCAGCCGCCCGGCGGCGGCAGCGGCGGCTGGCGAAGTTGAAGCAGCTGCTTGAGGCGGCCCTGGGCGACGGCTATTTTGATCGGCTGGAGCGCCGCTTAATGGCGCCGGATGCGGCCCATCTTGGCCTGCTTCTGGCCCAGGCTCTGGAGGCGCGCCTGGCCCAGAACCAGAGAAAATTCCGGCGAGCCTGTACCCGAGCCGTGGAAGCGTGTTCACCGGAATCGGCCCACCGCGCCCGCATCGCCGGAAAACGGCTGCGCTACGCCTGGGAGCTGGCGACGGAAAGCGGCCTCTGGGATGGCCGTGGCGTCATCCGCCGGTTGAAGAAACTGCAGACAATCACCGGCCAGTTGCACGACACCCAGTTTGCCTTGCAACACGCCGCGGTGCAGAGCGGCCTACAGGCCGCGGACAAAATGGTCGCCGATGCGGGTAAACCGCCACACGACGAGACCAAGGATCCAATGGGGTCACCCCTGCCGCCTGCGGGGATTCGGGACATCCATCTGGCCTCCGAGCGCGGCCCAGCACCCCGGGCGACAACCGCCGTTCCGAGAGCCACCGCCGTTACCGCCGGAAAGGGGGATCTCATCTTGGCCGCGGCATCCGGTGGGACTGCCACCGCGCGAAAACCAACCATGCAGGCTGCGGCGCCAACATCTGTCGACAGTCAGCCAGCCCGGCTGCAGCGACTGTTAAGGCGCGCGATAACGCAACTCGCCGTGGCCCGACACTGGCGTTCGCCACAACCCCGCGGCTGATTGGCCTGTCCCTGGCTGCGCTTCGCCGACGGATAGCCATCAACCAACTCCGTCAGGGGAGCAATGGTGACATCCACCTGACCGGCGAATGCGCCCCAGCCTCCCGGAGGGCAATCGCGGTTCCGTAAGCGACCGCTGTTACCGTCGGAAAAATGGATGTCACTTTTGCCTGCAAATAAGGCGACGTTGCGGGCAGGCTACGCCCCGGTCGGCTGACCCCGCGGGGACTGGCAGTGATAGACACCCCCTGGGGGCAGGTTCAGGGGAACCAACTGGAAAGCCACGTGCCGAAAGTGACGACGATAGTAGGGCCAGTAATACCAGGGAATTTCGGTAATATTGGTGAAGCATCCGTGGGGCTGAAGATAATAGCCCACGGTGTCCAGGAGCGCTTGGCGCGTGGGCCGCGGCAGAGACGGGGTGCCCAGACCGCTGATAAAGTAATCGACACCGTGATGGGCAATTCCTTCGCGGCGAAGGATGGCCGCGAGATTCTTAACATCGCCATGGGCCATGGTGACCCCGGCGCAGCGCCCAAAGCGCGCCCGCAGAATGCGCATGAAATCCACATCGCGTTCCACAGCGATTAAACGTGTCGGCGGCTTCAGACGGCGCACGATTTCCTGGGTGATCGCGCCCGTGCCCGGACCCAACTCCACAATCACGCGGGCCTTTTCCCAGCGCACCCGATGCAGCGAGGCCACGGCCATCGCGCGGCTGGATGGCCAGATCGACGCGATCCGCCGGCCCTGGCGAAAAAACTTGCGCATAAACAGCAGGTGGTCGCGCAGCGAGGCTTTGGCGAGCGCATCTCTGGCCGGCGCCGGCGACGGCCTGACGGACGATTCATGGCGCCGGCGATCGGCTTTCATCGGTCCTGTCCTGTTTTGAAATTTGGCGGAGCGCGGAGCTGGGGCTTGCCCGAGGCACCACCCCCGACCAAATCTCCCGCCACGATTTTTTGATCGGAAGCTAGATCCACAACGTTGACGCCATTTTCATCATCCGGGGGTGTCCGCAGGACATGGGCGACTGTCCTGAAAATGGGGCGTTGGAGTGCTACCCGGACCATCACCCCGGGCAAGGTCTCCAAAGACGACTCCTCGATCGGGGACTATGTAGGAGTGGTCGAGGCTATTTTCATCATCGGCAAGTTGAGGCCTCGCTTCGGGAGACTCTCCGTAGTGGCGGGAGGAGCTCCCGTGAAATCAGCCCAAGCCAGGGCCGCGGGGAAAATCTCGGTCATGGCCCGCTCGGAACGGGTACCGTTCCCGGCGGATTGCCGAGCATCGGCGGCGCCGCCGCAGGCGTCAACCCCGCCGGCGCCAGTTGCGCCGCGGCGGGAACATAGGGATTGTACGTCAGTTTGGTAGGAAGGATAAAAACATCCACGCGACGGTTCAGCGGATTGCCGTGGCGCCCCGGCGCATTCGGGGCGATGGGATGGGTTTTGCCCCAGCCGGCCACCTGCATCCGGCGATCCACCACGCCGTCGCGCTTGAGGACGTACATCACCGAAATCGCGCGGTTGGTGGAAAGATACCAGTTGGTGGGATTCATCACGGTGGCCCCGGTATGCCGGATCGGAACGTCGTCGGTGTTCCCGACGATGCGAATTTCGTTCTCGGCGATAACCGCCATGTTCAGAATGGCGGCAAAGCGTTTTAAAGCAGCGCGGGCCGAAGCGCGAACCTGGACGCTGCCCAGGGCGAAAAGCAGGTCGCTTTTAAAGCGCAACATCCCTCGCTTTTTATTGAACGCCAGAAGGTTCGGGTACCGTTGCGCCAGTTGCTCCAGCGCGGTATTGACGACGTGGGGCAGACGCGGTGTGCCCCCCGCCAGGGCCAGCAACTGGTTATAGCGTTTGCGCAGGGCCGCCAGGCGCGCTTCCAGGGCGTCGCGCTCTTTCAGCAGCGCCGCGTTGCCACCACCCTGGGCCTTCAGCGCCGCGTCGTCCGCCGCCAACCGTGCCGTCAGGCGGGCAATTTCCGCCCGCAGCGAGGTAAGATCATGCTCGGCCGCGGCCAACTGGCCCTGGGCCTGATTGAACGCGGTCTGCAACTCTTGGTAGCGCTGCTGCGATACGCAGCCTCCCGCCATGAGCATGCCCCCCGCCAAAGCCGCCGCCATCCAGCGCGATCCGCGCCGCCACGATAGTTTAACCATGTTAATGTCTCCATTACATCAATTAACAGGGCCCCGGGTTCAGGCCGTGCCGAATCGACCCAGGAACCATCCCGCCAAGGCCAGCACCGCCGCTGTCACCGTCAGCAGGCCGGCGAAGATCCATTGATGGGGACTGGCGGCCAGAGTGGCCACCCAAGCCGGCGTAAAGCCCGCCAGGGCGGAGGCGCCGACCAGGAAAGTCACGCCCATCGCCACCAGCGACGCCAGGGCCAGACCGCCAAACAGACCCGACAACGGATCTTCCCGCTCCAGCACCGGCAGGAAGCCCGCCAGGGTCGGCGCCGGGGCCGCCGCCTCCGCTGCATGCCCCGGCGCCGCCGGGGCGACGGAACTGCCCGCCGGGGTGATGCCGGCCTTGGAGCTGGCAGCCTGATCACTGGGATAAATCTCTTCCAGAAGCTCGGCACCGAGACTAGTATTATCCGCCTCCCGCGTCAAATCCAACAGCCCCGAACCGCTGCCCACCGCTTCCAGGCCGGAAGGCGAGGGTATCTCTTCCGGCACTTCGCTGATATGCGTTTGGGCCGCGGGATCCGCAGGCTTAAGTTCATCCTCATCGAATATCTTTACCCCCGCTCCGGTGCCGGGAATGCCGGTGCTGCCGCCGCCGACCGGCGTGGAACTATCTCCAGCGAGACTGCCCAGCGCGCCCATGGCCGCGGAACTACCCTCCGCGGGCGGTGCCGCGGCGGCTTTGGTGCCGCCGGCGTCCGGCGTGGCGTGGGGCGCCAAGCCGATCGGTGCTTCCTCCGGCGCAGACGCACTGGCCGGGCTGATCCGGCCGGTCGTCGCCGCCGCCGCCAGACGGTCAATTTCATCGACCTTGAAGATGACCCGGTTGCCGTCCCGGAACTCGCGGAGCTTACTGGCAGCGACCAGTTCCTCGAGTTTGTCGGCCGACAGGTTGAGTTTCGCCGCAGCTTCTTCAGAACTGTAAAATACCTTGCCCATAATGCCATCCTCTTGCTGCAAAACAGCCCGTGCGAAATTTCGCCTCACGCGCCCGTGGCCCCGCCCCAAACCGGCGCGACCCGTAATCATATTATTTTACCACTGCGGCGGACCGAGCGAAAGCCACCCAGGGGCGTGCCTCACCGGTACGGTCCAGTATGGAGGATGCCGCCCACCGGATCGCCGCGGCGAAGAACCTGGATTTTCCACCGCAGCGGCGACTCCCGTCCAACGTAAAACGGAAAAAACAGAAAGACGCGACGCCCCGGACAGGCCTTCTTATCGTTTTTATTTTTTGTTTTTACGTCACCCTGCTATTTCCCCCGCGTTGCAGGCCTCGGCACAACTTTGGTCTTGGTGGACGCGCCCACTCCGCGCACCATCTGGCGAACCTGGGCCGGAGTGGGGGAAGCGTTATTAAAATCCTTCAGCTTCAAGTCATAACGGTAATTCCGGACAGCGATCAATTGGACGCGTCGGGCGGACGGAAGCACCCGATAAATGGCGAATACATGGTGCGGCGTATCCAGCAGCACCAAGCCCCACTGGTGGGCGCCCAGCCGCAGCGGCAACAGCGACACGCCGCCACGGGTGGGGGCACGCCCGGGCCAGGCCCTCATCGGCGCCGCCGGCACCGCCGCGCCCAGGGCCAGCGAATCCGCCGGGCGGCCCGCAGTGAACCACAACATGGCCGTGGCGCCCAGCAGCAGGCCTCCACCGAGGCACCAGAAGGCCCTAGCCAAGCCCGGCCGGAAAATGGATCGATTTAATTCCATGGAGCAACATCGTACCGTCGCCAGCGGAGTTAGCAAGGCGTCGAGATAACTGATTCACGTTCCATCGAAGTCGGATGCCCTTGCGGGGCGCGATGATATACTGAAGACGATAGAATGGCTTCGGATACTCGTGCTCACCCCTATTCTTCACGACCTTGGTCTGAACGACGAGACCGTCTCAATGGTAGTGGCCCGAAATCAGGCTTTCTCTATGGCTTCTGCACGAACCGCTTACGCTGGAAGAATAAACCGGAGCGTGAAAATAGCCGCAGCTCCAAAGCCGCCGTGGGCCCACTCATCAACCCGCCGGCTCGGATCATTCCGCGGAGGCTTGCCTGCGGGGATACTCCTGAGCCTGGGCGCCGCACTGGCCGTGGGCGGATGTGCCGGTATGCCCCAGGCCACGCGGCCCTTGCCGCCATCGCTGGAGGCCTTTCAGGCCCCAGCGCACGGGCGGGCGGCGCCGGCGGGTGAAGGCTCGCCGGATCGGTTCGACTTGGGATTCCTCGCCAGTTCCCCGCGCTTGAAGGTCGCGTCGCGGCGACTGGGCGGCGGCCTGTTTGCGCCGTGGGCGACGCCAGCGCCGGATGGCCGTCACGGCTGGACCTTAAGACAAGTGCGGCAGGCCATGCTTCCACCGCCGGCCGGGGCGGTCGGCGGCGTCCGTCGGCACCGGTTCGCCGATCATCCGGATAACCAGACCCTTCGCCTTTACGTCGCGGCGCGTCTGCGGTTGCAGCAGGGCCTTTGGGGCGCGGCGGAAGCAGCGCTCCGCGCGGCTTGTCGGCGCGATCCCAACTCCGTTGCGGCGTTGCGCCTGTTGGCGCGAACTTACCTGACCGAAGGAAAAGTGGCCCTCGCCGCAGACCGTCTGCAGCAGGCGCGGCGGCTGGATCCCTGGTCCGTGCGCACCAACTTTCTACGCGGCGAGTTGTATTGTTTCCAAGGCCAGTGGCAGCGGGGATTGCGAGCCTTGTTGCGAGCGCAGACCACGGTGCGGACCGGTTCTGTCCACTCCGGAGCAGCGGGGCCTGGCCCCCCCCGACGGCGGGTCGACCTTGGCGAGCGGAACGTTGGCGGGTCGCCCAATTCCTCGCCGCCCGCACTAGCTTGGCAGGGGCGCCGGGCTGGCCGCGGCAGCTCACCGCTGGCGCCGCTGCTGGAGGTGCAACTCGCCCGAGCTTTACAGAACACCGGTTATTATCGCGCTGCCGCTGATGAATACCGGCGATTCCTGCGCCACCTGCTTGTAGAGCCGGCCAGCTATCGCTCCAATCGAGCCATCCAATCGCTGGCCCGTCACCGCGGCGTGCTAGAGTTGTTGGCCGCCGAAAATGCCCGTCTGGGCGGTGAACCTGCTTTAGCGCTGCACGATTATCAACAAGCCCAGCGCCGTGGCCTAAACTCACCGTTCGTGCGCTGCCGCATCGTCGAAATGCAGGTTATTCTGGGCCACTTTTCAACCGCCCTGGCGGGCGCCGTGCAACTTGCTTTCACCAGCGGCCTCTCGCCCGGATCCCTGCAGTTAGTGCAATGGACGGCCCAGGCCGCCGGAAGCCGACCGCGCCTGGAACAATGTTTGCGATCGATGGCTGCGACCGATCCGGCCGCCCGGCGCGTACTGGCCGCGATCGAACAAACCCGGGGGCAATGCGAGAGAAGTTTTTACGACCTATCGGCATATCTGCGCCGCCAACCGAGTGACCGCGCGGCCCTTCTGGAGTTTATGGCCCTGGCCCGGCAGACCCATACCCTGGGACCGGCATTCAGGCTGCTGATTTACGCCGGGGCGACCGGTGCGCTGCCATCCGGAGAAATCAAGAAAGATCTTTTGGTGTTGCTGGGGCCGGAACCGCAGCGCCGTGAACTGGCCGTGTTAGAGCATGAAAATAAAATGGCTGCAGCACCTCGTCGGCCGCCCGTCGCCAGCGCTGCTTCTAGAGCCGGCACAGTGCCGGGGGCTACACGCCGCACACCGCCCATTCCCACCGGCGTCCGACGCAGCGACCCGGTGGCCACCGCCACGGCGCTTAAACTCCGACATGGAGGCACGGTACGGAGGCCTTCCTACGCCCTACGCTGGGTGGTATGGCGCGATTATCTGCTGGCCGTGGCTGCACGGGCGTGTGGCGATCCAGGCGCAACATTGCACTTTTGTCGGAAAGGTCGGCAAAAGGCGCCAGCCTTCCGTCCGATTTACCATCTGTATCTTCACGAGCTGCTGCGGGTACGCGATTTTCAAGCCGCGCTGGCCCTATTGAAAAGCCGGGTTCCCTCGGCTGCCACCCTACCGGGTCAAGGCGCCACGGTTTTTGCCGCCAGCGCCACCGCCGCTTGGGCCGCACCGAACATGGCGCGTCCCGAGCCGGATACCGCCGGACAGGCGGCACGACGCCGGCTTCAAGATTTGATTCTGGTGTATGTGGCCCAGGGGCGCCTGGATGCCGCTCTGCGCGACGCTAAGTTGGGAATGCGGCGGTTCGGCGGCGATCCACATCTGGCCTGGCTGGCGGTGAAACTTTACGCCCAGCGCGGTCAGCGCCACCGGGAAGGCCAAGCTCTGTACCGGCTGCTGCGCCGCGATCCGTCGTTTCGGCCCGCCTGGCGTGCCGCCGTGGATTGGGCCGTCCGAACGCACCGCCTGGCCTGGCTGCAGCGACTCCGCCAGGCCTTACCGGCGTATGCCGCAGCCAGGCCATATGACCGTGTTCTGCAGGCGATTATCGCCGCCCGGAGCGGTCAACTCGCGCAGGCACGCGCCATTTTGCGCCAAGCCCAGCGGGCTTATCCGACTAATCGCCAGATAATCCTCATCCGTTGGGCATCGGAGGTGGCGCGGAATCATTTTTCGGCCGCGCGGCGCGTGCTGCGGAGCGCCCGTCTGGCGAATCCTGACAGTTGGCAGCTGGTCCAGGCTTTGGCCGATACCTGGCGGTTGATGAAACGGCCGCACGCCGCCCTGCATCTGTTGGCGGAATTTGCTGCCCGCCGGCCGCGTTCACCGCACCGGCAGCTGCTGTATCTCCACACCCTGCTGGCTTTGCGGCGTCTAAAACTGGCCCGGGCTGTGCTGATCTGGCTGCAAAATCGTGACGGCGCCAAGCCCTGGATATTGCGGGCTTGGGGGGAATATTGGGCCGCCGTTAAACAGCCGAAGCGGGTCCTGGCGATTTATCGGCAATTGGTCCGGCGGCGTTTCCCGCGCCAGGCCGATCTGCTGGCGCTAAGCGATTGGCAATTGGAGCTGGGGCTAACCCGTGCCTACGTGGCCACCTGTCGACGGATTCTGACCCAAAGCCCCTATAATGCCGAAATTAACAACAATTTGGGCTATTGGTGGGCCAACCATGACCGGCATTTGGCGCAAGCCCAGGCCATGATTCAGCGTGCTGTGGACAGTTACCCCAAGGAATCGGCGTTTCGCGACTCTCTGGGGTGGGTACTGCTCCAACGCGGACATCCCCATCGGGCGTTAAAGCAACTAGAGGTCGCAGTGCGTCTACCCGGAGGGGAAAATCCTTTCGGCTTGGATCATCTGGGCTTGGTGCTCGACCGGTTGGGCCAGGCCGCCGCGGCGGTGCGGGTCTGGCGGCTCGCCCTGGCGCAACTGCCGGCCAGGGGCCAACTGCCACCGAAAGATCTGGCGTTGAAAAAACGCCTGCTCAGTGAAATCAAGCGAGCCGCACGCTGGCACGAACTGCAGCAGTTGCCGCCCGGACCGGCGGCATAATCGGTGAAAAGGCAAAAGTAAACATGTTAAGAATTATTACGCCCTGGTCCAGGCTGGCCGATGAACCATCGCGCAGGCCGTCTACCGTCCGTGGCGGCGACTTTTCGTGCAGGTTAAGCCGCCAACGATACGGCGGTAACCGGCCGCTAGCAAGTCGTTCCATATAAACGTGTATTACTAGAGATCAGCATAATCGAAAGGGATACCTTCCCAAGTTATGGAGGGAGGGAAAATGGCGGCGTAACCTAAACAAGAAGTTTGAATGGTTTTCTTTTTCAGGAGTCCGCCACGCTGCGTACCCGTAGGATCAAAAAGCTGCCATTTCCAAGCATCGGGTGCTGGGAGGTGCGGACGGAAATGTTGCGTGCCGGCGCCCAACGGCTGCTGGCCCAGGCGGTGCAGATCGAGACGGAATAATGGATTACCGCCCGCGTTGAGCCGATCGATGCCCAGGGCCGCCGACCAGTGGTTCGCAACGGCTGCCTTCCCGAGCGGCAGGTGCTCACGGCCATCAGGCCGGTAACAGTGCGGCCACCGCGGACTGAGGACCGGCATCCGGAAGCTCCGCGGGAAACATTCGATGGGAAGATCTTGCCGCTGTATCTGCGGCGAACCGACAGCCTGGATGAAGCGAGTCCGTGGATGCACCGGATTGGGGGGCAGCACCAACGCTATGGCCGAATCGTTGGAAGCGCTACTGGAGCCGGCGGTACAGGGCGTATCGTCAGCGACGGTGGTCCGGCGGGTGGAAAGCTGAAAGCCGGCTCGGATTGCCCAGACAGGTCAGCATCCGCGAGCGCGAACCCCGCGCTGTGCGGATCGATTCGACCAAAGCCCAACGGACGCGCCCCTGGCCATTCTTCTTGCGTTCGCAACGCCACAAAAACATCCGCGATCTCTCGCCTCCGACGCCTCAATCCACGGATAGAATCGCACAGAAAATCATTTAGGCAAGGGGGTGGGGCTTCGGGACATCTGCGGCGCGCTCCTGGCTCCGTTCCAAAACCCGTGATCCATTGAGCTCCGCGCCGCGGGGAGGTATCAAGAATATGGGGAAAATTCATCCCAAGGGTTCAACTTGGGTTAGCGCGCTGCACCTGCCGCAGGGGCGCTGTCCGGAACCGGCACAGTATGGGCAGACCTTTCCCTTCTTCGACATGCAGCGTCCACGGGGCCTTCCGGGTGGTCCAAGACATTCGAACCACCTTCGTAGGGATGCCCTTCCGGAAACCATCCCACTATGGCAGGTCCGCTGCATAAAGTCTATGTTTTACGGAAACGGTCTATCACGTGGGAACGCGGAATGTATCAGCAGCCACGGAATGCCGCCGGCGATACCGTGATTCCTTCTGCCTTGCCACTTAGTTCCATGACCCGCCCCGGGCCGAACTGAAGTCCGGATCGCACGCGGCGAGCTAAGCGGATGCCGACGACCAAGGGTTGAGGTCAATACCATTCGTGGCTGTTCGTGGCTGTCCCCAGCTTTAGCTCCGCTGGCTATGAGCGGTCAGCAGGTCTTCGTGCGTGATGATACCCAGCATCCGAGATGGCTGCTCACGATCCATGACCACCAGCCGGCCCACCCGGTGCCGATCCATCATCTGATCCGCCCGCCGCAGCGAGCAGTCCCCGTAAATGACCACCGGCGGCCGGCGGATAAGGTCACGGATTTTAGTTTTGTCCGGAAGGTCCGGGGGCAGGAAATCCCGGTGCGTCAGCACGCCCAGGAGGTGCCGCTGTTCATCCAGCACGGGGAAGCCATTGAAGCGTTTGTATTTTTCATCGGTCGTCAGTTTCGTTTTGACTTCACCGCAGGTTTCATCGCCCGAGAGCGTCACCGGATCGCGGCTGCACGCCTGTATCACCAGCGTGTCATCCATGAAATCGGACTGGGAGCGATACAAGGCCCGGCCACCGCGGCGGGCGAATTTTTCGGTCAGGATATTGTGTCGCATCAGGGCGCAGGAGACCAAAAACGAGGTCGTGCAGCCCGCCACCAGGGGGGCCAGCCCGTTGGGCCGCAGCGTGGTTTCAAAGGCGAACACAATGGAAGTCAACGGCGCCCAGGTGGCCCCGGCGAATAGCGAGGCCATACCCACCAGGGCCGCGGCCCGCACGTTGACGTCCGCGTGCGGCGCCACATAAAGCAGGATGGCGGCGAGCACCGTCCCCAGGGCGCTGCCAATATTAAACAGCGGCGCCATGGTGCTGCCGGACGTGCCGCTGCCCAACGCCACCGTCCAAGACAGCACGCGCGTCAACAGCAGCATGCCGGCAAAGGCAAAGCCGACTTTGGCGTTGAGCAGCGCGGAAATATTAACATACCCCACCCCCATGGAGGGGTTGAAGATCAGACCACATAGGCCGACCACGACACCGCCGATCGCCGGCCACCACATCCAGTGTAGATGGGAGTGCTTCTTGAACAAATGTTCGACCCAATAAAGGGCATGGGTTAATCCCACCGCCGCAACCCCGCAAAACAGCCCGATGGCCGCATAGATCAACAGAGGTTCTAGCGTGGGCCGGGGCAGCGGCGCCATGGCAAAAATCGGCTTGATCCCCATCACCACGGTGCGCAGAGCATAGGCCACACCGGCGGCGATGGCCACCGCCAGGATCGACACGGGCTGAAATTCAAAAAGTAATAATTCCAAGGCCAGCAACACGGAAGCCAGCGGGGCCCCGAATGTCGCCGACATACCGGCGGCGGCCCCGGCGGCGAGCAGTACGCGCCGCCGCTCTTTGGTCATCGTAATGATTTGACCGACCGCCGAGCCCAGCGCCGCTCCGGTGGCAATAATCGGTCCCTCGGCTCCGAACGGGCAACCGGTGCCGATGTTAATGGCGGTGGCGAGCGGTTTAAGCACCGCCACACGGTATGGAATTTTGCTTTCGTGAAACAGGGCGCTGGCCATCGCCTCCGGGATTCCGTGGCCACGGATCATCTCCGAGCCAAAACGGGCCATCAGACCCACCACGATCCCGCCGCCGACCGGAATCAGCAGTACCCACCAGCCCACATGGGCGGTCGTTGGGGGCACAAAAGCGAACGAGAACCGTTCATAGAACGCCAGATTGGTGAAGAAGCCGATGAGCTTAAACAGGCACCATGCGGCGAGTTCCCCCAGTCCGCCGATGAAGATGGCCAGAACGCACAGGAAGACCCCCGGCCGACCCAACAGCCCTCCGTGGTTGCGCGGCGCGACCCTGACCAGCAGGTCGGAATCGTCCGAGGGAGGCGGCGCCCCATTGGACGCCGACGAAACGGCCGACACCTCTCCCGCCGGGGCTGGGGCCGGTGGTTTCGCACCCGGGTCATCGGCTAAAGGTATTTCTCCCGCTGTGTCGCGGGGCGTGCCCACACTATTATCGTTCTTTGTCGGTTCTTCCAAGGTGTTGCCTCTGAGCCACAAGCCCATTGGATGCTAACAATCCCGCCGCTGGCTCGCAAGACCGGTGCTTTACGATATTCCTTTTCCCTTTTACTTCGTAGCCCCTTTCCGGCCGGGGCAGCGACGGGTATGCTGGCCAGGCTATGGATACTGGCAAGCCCATGATTACGGTTTCCGGCGTGCGCGGAGTTATCGGCCAAACCCTCACGGCCCGGTTGGCGCTGCGCCTCGGCGAGGCACTCGGTGTGCTCTTGGCTGAGCGGCGAGCCGGCGCGGCGGCGCCGTTGCGCGTCGCGGTCGGACGTGATTCGCGCCCCAGTGGGCCGATGATTCAATCCGCCTTCACCGCGGGCCTTTTATCTGCAGGCGTGCAGGTGACGGATCTGGGTGTGGCGGCTACGCCCAGCATCGCGCTGATGGTGCGTTTTCTGGGCGTAGACGCCGGCGCGGTGATCACCGCTTCCCACAATCCAGCTGAATATAATGGTTTGAAGTTCCTCGGCTCCGATGGCCGGGGGTTTTCCAGCCGGGCCATGGGGCGTCTGGAAAGCCTCGTCGACAACCCCGGGGCGCTTGAAACTTCGCCACCGGCCTGCGCGCCGGCCCATCTTGGCGGGCCGGGACGCGTTGTGGCCGACAGCCGCAGTCACGCCTATCACGTCCAGAGCATCCTGAAGCACGTGGATGCCCGCTTGATTGCCCAATACCGCTACCGTGTGGTGTTGGATAGTATCAATGGGGCCGGGTGCATGGCCGCGGCCATGCTGCTGGGCAAACTGGGGGTGGAGTTGGTACACATCAATGGTGAAGCCACCGGCCAATTCGCCCATGGCCCCGAACCCACTGGCGAAAACCTGGCCACCCTGGGCGCCATGGTGACGCGACATCGAGCGGCCATTGGATTAGCGCAAGATCCGGATGCCGACCGTCTGGCGATTATCGATGAACAGGGCCGTTACATCGGAGAGGAATACACGCTGGCGCTGGCGGTGCGGCATCGCCTGGGGCAACTGGGCCCCAGCACGGCCGCAGCGCCAACCATCGTTTGCAATCTTTCCACCAGCCGGATGATCGACGACCTTGCCGCTCGTTTCGGCGGGCGCGTCGTGCGGACGCCGGTCGGCGAGGCTCATGTGGCCGACGCGATGCTGCAAACGGGCGCGGTGATCGGGGGCGAGGGCAATGGCGGGGTGATTGATCCACGTCTTGGGCCGGTCCGCGATTCATTCGTCGCCATGGCGCTGCTGCTGGAGCTTTTAGCGCAGACGCAAAAAACCGTCAGTGAACTGGTTGCGGAAATACCGGCGTACGTCATGCTGAAAAAGAAATTTCCCGCCACGCGCCAGCAAGCCGCGCAGTGGGTCGAGCAGGCGCGCCGTGAATTCGCCGGCGCCCGGATGGATCTTCAGGACGGCGTTCGCATCGATCAGTCCGAAGGTTGGCTGCACGTGCGCCCCAGCAATACCGAGCCGCTGGTGCGGGTGATCGCGGAGGCCGTGGATCAGGCTGCCGCCGAACAGTTGCTCCGGCGCGTGCAACACTGACCTGACCATTGCACTACCATTATCGGCGGGCGTCCGCGCCGGGCGTGAACGATGGTCCGGAAGGGAACAGGTGGCAGGGCGCAGGAACGCAGTGGTGGCTTACGGGCCAAGAATCAGGGTTAAGGATCTATCTCAAAACCGGGCCGGGCCGTGTTGGCCCGGCTGGAGGCCGTCCGCGATTTCATCGCTCCTCGCCATGTTTTCTTTCAATAGGCCTCGTCGCTCTTCCTGGCCTCTGGCCCCCTGCCGGGCCAACGCGACTCCCGCGGTGTCTTGAAATAGATTTTAAATGACGTGGAAATACAGCAACGTCAACCCGCTGGTCGCCAGCGTCAGCGGCACGCCGACCTTTAAATATTCCAGGAATCCCAGGCGGATGGAATAGCGGGACGCGCTCTCCGCCACAATCAAGTTGGCGATAGAGCCTAAAAGCGTCAGGTTCCCGGCGAACGTGCTGACCACAGCCAGCAGATACCAGGCGGGTGTAAGCCCCAAGGGCAGCGCGGGTTTGAGCAATAACACCGCTGGCACGTTGCTGACGAGATTCGAAAGCACCAGGGTCACCGCTGTCAGCGGCGCGGGCGCCTGCAGAGAAAATCCCACGTGGGCCACCGCCTGAATGACCGGCTGGATGAGCTGATGCCGCTGGGCGTCGCCGATCACAATGAACAGTCCCATGAACAACAGGATGAGCGGCCAGTCGACCAGGGCGAACAAGTCGCGCGGGCGGGTTTGACGCGAGATCAAGATCAAACCGCCTGCGGCCATGGCGGCGACAGGCCGCGGCAGGTGCAAGTATCCGCCTACCAGCATCGCGGCCAGTAACACCGCCATGATCGCCAGCGTTTTATGGATCAAATTCCATTGGACCGGCGTGCCGCCCCCGGGATCGGAGGGCGCCCCGGTTGCGGGAGGCCGGGGCGCCGCGAAAAGGCGGCGTCTGTAAACCACATACACCACGAGGAAATTCAGAGCCAGGCCGACCAGAACCAGCGGCGAAACAGTGGCGGCATAGGCGGCGAAGGAAAGATGGGCGGTCTGGCCGATCAACATATTTTGCGGGTTGCCGATAAGGGTTGCCGCCGAGCCGATGTTCGATGCGGTCGCCAGGGCCATCAGGTAGGGAAGGGCGTCGCGGCCGGCCCGGTTCAGGGCCAGGCAAAGCACCGGCGTGAAAACCAGGCAGATCACATCGTTGGCGAAAACAGCCGAAAACGCGGCGGCGACGATGATCACTGCCGCCAGCAGCGCGCTCGGACTCCGCGCCAGCGTCACAACGCGATGCGCTGCCCACTGATAGAACCCCGCCAGCCGAAGCTGGGCGGAAATGACCATCAGGCTGACCAGCAGCACCAGGGTGGCGAAGTCCACCTGGGTGATGGCTTGGGAAAAACTCAAGCGGCGCAGGAGCAACACGGCCACCGCGCCGAGCAGGGCCACGCTGGAACGATCCAGCCGGGTGCCGGGAATGTCGCCCAGCGCCAGACCGACGTAGGTGGCCAGGAAGATGGCCAGATCCAGCCAGGAAATATGCCACACGGTGAAAATGGGAATCCTTGTGTTCGTCGTACTTTCAGCCGCCCCGGCTTTGGCGAAAATCCGGGCGTCGCTTCACTGCGGCGCTCCACTGGGCTGGGTTGCGGCGTGGAAAATATTCCGCAGCGACTGGACGGCTTTGTGAATGGCTGGGACGATGGGCTCAGTAGCGCGCCGGATAAAATTACCAACGCCGCCCGATAAGTTGCCCACCGCCTGTAGCGACTGCCGCACGCTCGACGGCAATTGCGCATTCTGCGCGGCTTCGAGCGCCACCTGCGTTAAAATCTGGGCCATTAAGTCGGCCAGCCGATATGGCCGACCGCTGGGATTGGTCGGTTGATCGATCGTAATTTGCTTCAGATGCACCACCAGCGGCACAGTGGGCTGCCCGGCCAACAGGGCCGGGCGAAGGGTGATGGTGATATGGCGGACCAACACGCGATTGATGGCCAGCGTTTTACCACCGGAGGCGGCGGCGGGGACGGGTTTTGCAGCGGCCGGCAGCGGCGCCTGTTGGCTTTTCAGATGCTCAAGCACTGTGGACAAATTGCTGTTAAGTCCGATCTGATCCAGCGATAAAGCCAGGCCATCCAGACGGATGGTATTGATGCGCACGGTCGGGGTAAGCAGTGAACGGAGTTGGACGGTCACTTGGCCGGTCTGCAGAGTCAAAAGGTGGGTGCCGGCATAGCCGGAAGGATTGGCTACAGCCAGTTGCCGCAGGGTTAGCGAACCGCCAAAGACATTCAGCGCCACGTCACCGAGCGTGGTTTTAACGCCCAGCGCGGCGGAGGCGCGGCTGGCGATTTGGCTGCGAATGACGCCGTCGATGGAATACCAGATACCAAAAAGAACGATGGCCAGAAACAGCAGAAAGAATCCGATGGCCCGGCGAAGTTTTTTATGCATGGTAAAACGCTCCCTTCGACGCCTGCTATATCACACCGTCTCACGGGTTTTGGCAAGGGCGCCGGACGGCTAGCGGAGATGATTACCCCGCGTGCCCTGCGTGCCGGAACCAAGACCGTAACCGCGGCGACTCGACCGCGGCGCCAAGAACGTTCCGAAAAAGCAGCATGCTGTTTCTTGCTGAAATAACAGGAAACTGACGCTTGGTGGCCCCGCGTGCAGCGCCGGCGCCAGCTACTGCGTTTCCATTCTGATGCGCTCGGGATGCAAGGCGAGCAGCGGGATACAGAGCACGCTGGGAGCACCGCGTCTCAACGTGGTGAAGCGAGGCACACGAGGTGTTGATCGGGCGGCGCGGCGGCGGGGGCGTGACGACTTGAGGATACCCCCAGGCGCACCGGGATTCACCGGGATGAAGCCACGGTGCTTCGGCCCGGCGCTTTCGGTCGCTCCCGGCCAGGCAGTTCAAGACAGCCCCCACCGGGGCCGGTGCGAGCAGTTCAAGGTTTAGCGCGCGCGGTATATCATGCCCTTATGGATAACCCCACCGCGGCGCCAGCGGTCCGCGAGAAACAGATCCTGGTTATTGGCGGAGGTTTGGCCGGCATGGCCGCCGCCGCAGCGCTACATGGCGCTGGCGCCGCGGTCACCCTGCTGGAGGCCCGCCGCGAGCTTGGCGGCCGGGCGGGTTCCTTCGAAGACGCCGCCACCGGCCAACTACTGGACAACTGCCAGCACGTTCTGCTGGGCTGTTGCACCAACCTGTTGGACTTATACCGCCGGCTCGGCGTGGCCGAAAAAGTGCATTTTCATCACCGCATTCATTTTCTCGATGAGGGCGGCCACCACTACGCGCTCTTCCGCGTTCCGGGACTGCCGGCGCCGCTACATCTGGCCCCAGCGCTGGCTAGCTTCGGCGTATTGAGCGTGGCCGAGCGCTGGGCGATCAGCCGGGCCATGGCGGCGATGTTGCGATTAGGTCGCGCCGGCCGGGCGGCTTTGGATAACGTACCCTTCGGCCGATGGTTGCGCGACCATGGCCAAACCGAGCGCATCATCCGGCGCTTCTATGATCCTATTCTGGTCGGAGCGCTCAACGAACAAACCAGCCGCGCCAGCGCCAAATATGCCTTGCAGGTTTTCCAGGATGGTTTGCTAAGCCATCGCGGCAGTTACGCGCTGGGCCTGCCGGCCTGCCCGTTGGAGGAACTCTATGCGAACCGGCCTTGTCCGACGGTTCGACTGAACACGCGTGTGGCGCGCCTGTGCTTCCAGAGCCGCCGCATCGTTGGCGTGGCGTTGCGGGATGGAGAAATACTGCCGGCGAATGCCGTCATTCTGGCCGTGAACTACCCCACCGTGCTCAAATGGATTCCGGAAGAGCTTCGCAGGGCGGATTTTCGTTTCCACCGCCTGCTGGAACTTCGCGGCAGTCCCATCGTGGGAGCGCATCTGTGGTTCGACCGACCGGTGCTGCGTTATTCCCACGCAGCACTGCTGGCCGGTCCATTGCAATGGCTGTTCCGCAAGGACCGGCGGGGCGTCGTGGTGCACGGAGTTATCAGCGCGGCCCGGGACTGGCTGGAGGTACCCGAGGGCGTGCTGATCGGCCAGATCAAAACTCAGCTAGCCCAGCTTTTCCCCAAGGGTTCCGCCACGCTGCTTCGCCATCGTATTATTATTGAGAAGCGCGCCACCTTTTCGCCGCTACCGGGAGCGGATGTCTTCCGCCCGCTCCAGACCCCGCCGCCGGAAGGCATCGAAAATCTTTTTTTAGCCGGCGATTATACGAAGACCGATTGGCCCGCCACGATGGAAGGCGCCGTTCGCAGCGGCTACCTGGCGGCCGAAGGGCTTTGGCGTAACCTCGCTGGTGCCGCGCCGGCGCCGCGTTTCCTTGCGCCCGACCTGCCGTTGGAATTCCCGGCCCGCCTGCTGGCGCAAGGCCGAAATTACGATACTTTTACGGCACAGCCGCATTGACTATAATTTGGCATTATGCTCAACAAGGAATATATTCCCATGTTCGATTCCAAGAATCCCGACCTCGTCACGCAGGTAGCCGACCGATTTCGCGCCATGGGCGATGAAAATCGCCTGCGCATTCTCGCGCGGTTGGAGCAGGCCCCCGCCAACGTTACCACGCTTAGCCACGAACTGGCCATTAAACAGGCCTCCGCGTCCAAGCATTTGTCGCTGCTCCGACAGGCCGGATTGGTAAGTTTTGACCGGCAGGGATCCCAGGTGGTCTACCGCATTTCCGATGTCACGGTGAAGAATTTATGCCAACTGGTCTGCCAGGGTGTGCTCGAGCACGTGCGCCAGCAGCATGCAGCGCTGGAGACTAAATGACATGGTGCTGTCCCTGGAAATAATGCCGGCTGAAGAGCCAGCACCTGCCCCGCCGATTCCGGCCGCAGTGGTGGCGCGTTACGGCTACTTACGGACGCTGGGGGAATTTTCAAATAGTCAGGTTAATGCGACGGTCCGGTGCGGCACGCCGCTGGTCGTGCGCACGCCGCGCGGTACGGAAGTCGCATCGCTGCTGATCGGCCTAGAGACCGCGAATGAGGGCGGTCAGGGCCTGGATCGCGCTGGTCTGCAGGAATATATCAGGGCGTCCGGCGGCGCGTCTTTTCCTATAACTTGGAATGGACGCGTGTTGCGCGTGGCCACAAGGCAGGACCTGGCGCGACAGCGGTCGCTGGAAGAGGTCAAGCCGCAGCATTTAAATCTAGCCCGTGCTCTGGCGAAGGAGCACGGCTTAGCGGTGAAAATTTTGGAGGTGGAGCCTTTGTTGGGATTAGAGCGCGTAACCTTTTATTTCACGAGCGCCCAGCGTGTGGATTTTCGGAGCTTGGTGCGGGCCTTGGCGCAGCAATTACACACGCGGGTGGAGCTGCGGCAGGTGGGTCCCCGCGATGCGGCCCGGCTGACCGCGGATTACGACCGGTGCGGTCTGTCCTGCTGCTGCCAGCAGTTTTTGAAAGTGCTCGCCCCCGTATCCCTCCGGGCGGCGCGGCTCCAGCAGGCACCAACGGATCCGGCCCAAAACAGCGGTCGCTGCGGACGGTTAAGGTGTTGCCTGCGCTACGAACAGGCCGCCTACGAAGCGTTAAGGGGCAGCCTATCCGCCGCCCGGCCCCGGACGCCCGGGTGTGCCCGCCTGGGAGAGGTTGTGCACCGGCGCGGTCTAACCGCCACCGAAACTCAGCGCGGGTATGATGGCGGTTGCTCCGTCATCGCAGCCGGATCGTAGCGCTGGGCGATCGGCATGCGGCGGCCCCAACCGAAGGCGCGGGAGGTGACTTTCAACCCCGGCGGCATCTGCTTGCGCTTGTATTCGTTCAAGTCCACCAGCCGGGCGACTTTCAGGACGGTGGGCGCAGCGAACCCTTCCGCCACGATCGTCCCGACCGATTTTTCCTCTTCCACATAGCGCTGCAGAATGGCGTCGAGCACGTCGTAGGGCGGAAGCGAATCCTGATCGGTCTGGTTCGGGCGAAGCTCGGCGCTGGGGGCTTTGGTCAGGGAACCCTCTGGAATCGGCGGCGGCCGGCCGTTGGCCACAGCCTGCGCGTTGATATAGCGTGCCAGGCGATAAACCATCGTTTTCGGTACGTCGCTGATCACGGCCAGGCCACCGGCCATATCGCCGTAGAGGGTGCAATAACCCGTGGCGATTTCACTTTTATTGCCGGTGGTTAACAGCAGATGGCCGAATTTATTGGACAGGGCCATGAGAATGGTGCCGCGCAGCCGGGCCTGCATATTTTCTTCCGCCAGCCCCGGAGCGGTGCCCGCGAACAGCGGCCCTAAGGTGGTTTCCAAGGCCCGATGCAGCGCTTCCAGCGGGACGATGTGGAACTGAATGCCCAACGCCGCCGCCAGGCGGGCGGCGTCGCTCTGGCTATGGTCGCTGCTGTAGCGGGAGGGCAGGGCCACACCGGTGACATTTCGCGGCCCGAAGGCTTCCGCGGCCAGGACGCCGACCAGGGCCGAGTCGATGCCGCCGGACAAGCCCACCACCGCGGTTTTAAAACCGCACTTGCGGGCGTAGTCGCGCAACCCCAAAAGCAGCGCCGCGTGAAGTGCGGCCATATCCCGGCGCGGCTCGGGCCAGGGCGCCGGGACAGTGGCGGAAGCGGTCGGCTCGCCAGTGGTGCTCGGTTCGCCCGCGGTCAGGATAATCCCCGGTCGGCCGGCGGCATCGCCCGCCCGCTCCGGCAGATCAAACACCACCAGGTCTTCCTCGAAATCGCGGCCCTGGGCCAGGAGGCGGCCCTGAGCATCGCAGGCGGTCGAATTGCCGTCAAAAATCAACTCATCATTCGCCCCCACCTGATTGACGTATATGATCGGCAGCCGCCATCGGCGGGCCTGATGCGCAATAAGTTTGCGGCGAAAATCATTCTTGCCCAGCACGAAGGGTGAAGCGCTAAGATTCACCAGCAGTGTGGCGCCTGCGCCCGCCAGAGCGGCGATGGGGTTAAAATGATACAATGGTCGTCCTGCCACCTGTTCGTCATTCCATAGGTCTTCGCAGATGGACAGGCCGATTTTTTCGTTTCCCCAATCCGCGATTTCCACTTGCGGACCAGGTTCAAAATAGCGGCTCTCATCAAAAACGTCGTACGTGGGTAGCAGGCTTTTATAACCCCGGTGCAGCACCTGCCCGTCCCGCACCAGGGCCACAGCATTGTAAAGCGTCCGGCCGGCGGCTGCGGTATTTTTTTGGACATATCCGACCAGCGTGGCGAAGCCCCGGCTGGCTGCGGCAAGGCGCTGCACCGCCTGCTCCATCTGAGCCAGCACCGCCGGTTTTAACAGCAAATCGCGGGGCGGATAACCAATCAGCGCCAATTCGGAGGTGATAACCAGTTCCGCCCTGCGCTGCCTGGCCTGCTGCATGGCTCCGATAATGCGGGCGGTGTTGCCAGCGATGTCGCCGACAATGGGATTCAACTGGGCCATGGCGATGCGCATAGAGGGTTTCCTTATATTCAGCCGCTATTGTAACCTGCCCGGCGAGGTCGGGGTGTGCATCTGGGCGCCGGTTGGGTCGTAACAATCTTTCGGGGAGATGGCGGCAATAGAGCCATGCGTTTCAAGCGCAGCGGGGCGGCTCGGGCGACTAAACTTAGGGACATCGGTCTCCATTGGAGGCGACTCTCCGACCGGCTCCGGGATACCGTGGCCGGGAACTGGTGGTTGAGTGTCGTCGGGGATTCCGCTCCTCGAAACGTTGTCATACCCGTCAGTTGCCGTCGGCGCGGTTTGGGCATAGCATCACGAACCCAGGCGATTATAATATCGGGCTTGGGCGCGTTTGGGATTTGGAGCCGCAGCCGCTATGCCGTACACCTTGGAAAAAGGCGGATCTCTGCTGATGGAGGACCCGCTGGCAACCCCGCCCCTGTCGGCGAGTCCGAATCTGTGGACACTCAACTTCGGCCCGCAGCATCCCGCCACCCATACGGTGATCCGCCTGGTGTTGGAAATCGACGGCGAACGCGTGGTGCGCTGCGTGCCGGTGATCGGCTATTTGCACAGCGGCTTCGAGAAGAACGCCGAGGTGCTCAATTACAATCAGTACATCACCATCGTGGATCGCATGGATTATCTGGCTCCGATGGGCAATGAATTGTCCTGGATCCGGGCGTGCGAAACACTATTCGGTATCGAGCCGACACCCCGGTGCAAGGTCTACCGCACCATCCTGGGCGAACTGGCCCGCATCCAGAGTCACCTGCTGTGCGTGGGGGCCGCGGCTCTAGACCTGGGCGGCTTTACGGCGTTTCTATTCGGCTTTAACGAACGCGAAGCGATCTATGACATCATGGAATACGTTTCCGGGGCGCGCTTCCACACGAGTTGGAACCGCATCGGCGGCGCTTGGTGCGATGTGGATGACAACGTTTTCCGCTCGCTCGTGAAAAAATTCATCAGCGAATCGCTGCCGCGCGCCATTGATGACATCGAAAAGCTGCTGAACCGTCTGCGCATTTTTATCGACCGCACGCAGGGCATCGGGGTCATCACGGAACAGGAAGCGCTTAACTGGAGCCTGAGCGGACCGGTGGCTCGAGCCAGCGGGGTGATGCGCGATGTCCGCAAGGATGATCCTTATTTCTGCTTTCAGAATAACTGGGACGGCCGGGGCGCTCCGGCGGTGGACTTCCAAGCGCCGATCATGCACACCGGCGACGTACTGGCGCGCTACCTGGTGCGGCTGGAGGAAATGAAACAGTCCATGCATATTATCCGGCAGCTCATCGACCATATTCCCGGTGGGCCGATGAACGTTAGTCCGGAAAGCAAAGATATTTTACCGCCGAAGGCCCAAGTTTACGGCAGTATAGAAGGGCTGATTCAGCATTTTGAGCTGGTGATGACGAACCGGGGTTTCACGCCGCCGGTGGGGGAAGCATACGGCTGCACGGAAACGGCCAACGGCGAACTGGGCTATTACCTGGTCAGCGACGCCAGCCGGAACCCCTGGCGAGCCCGCACCCGGCCGCCCTCGTTTCTCCACTTAAGCGTGTTGCCGAAGATGATGGAGGGGCACATGCTTTCGGATGTGGTGGCGGTGCTGGGTAGTTTGAATATCATTGCCGCGGAACTGGATCGGTAGGACAGGAGAGCACGGGGTGATAACCCGGTGGTGGATTTACGTTCGGCAACCCACCACTACATTATCATGCGGTGTTCTAAAACGAAGGAATCGTATGACCTGGCTGGTTGAAGACCGTCTGAAACCCTATGCTGCGCGCCGGGCAGAGCCATATTTGACCGACGCAATCAAAACGCAGGTCGCGGAAAAGTATTTTCCCCGCTATCCGCGCAAGCAGGCGGCCTTGCTGCCGTTGTTTCATCGGCTCAGGCAGGAATACGGCTATATTCCCGAACAGGCGATCGATGAAACCGCGGATTTTCTGGGGATCGCGCGGGCCGAGGTGCAGGATGCGGTTTCGTTCTATGAAGAATTCCGGCTTACGCCGAGCGGCGAATATGTTATCAGCGTGTGCCGGTCGATTTCCTGTGAACTGTGCGGCTCGCGGGCGGTGCTGGAAAGAATCCGCCACGTGTTTGGCGTTGATCCAGGCGAAACCACCGCCGATCACAAAATAACGGTGCTGGAAGTGGAATGCCTGGGCGCGTGCGAACAGGCGCCGTGTGCGTTGGTGAACGAGGATTTGCACGGCCATCTGGAACCGGACAACTTTGTGCGAAAACTGCAGGCGCTGTCGGCGGCCCGGGACGACCAGGGACGCGCTGCCGCACCGACCGGCCGAACGCATATATAGCCGCCGGCTTGCCGGCGGTGGGAGCGCCGTTAAAAACACGGCGCCGCAGCGCGCTACGGAGCATTGCGAATAACAACGGCCGCCCCACCCCCGGCCAACCCGGGGGCTATGTGCCCCACCGTAGAAAGGTTGATTGATGGCTTTGGTCGCTCCTATTCTTCTGAAACGCATTCCCGCGGAACCGGCGCAGCGCCGTCTTTACCGCTGGGCCGATTACACCGCCACCGGTGGTTACGAGGGGTTGCAAAAAGCCTGCGCCATGCCGCCGGGTGAGGTAATCAAGCTGGTGGTCGACTCCGGCCTGCGCGGCCGCGGAGGGGCGGGTTTCCCCTGTGGCACGAAATGGACTTTTCTGCCCAAGGATATCCATCCACGTTATCTGGCCGTCAATTTCGACGAGTCCGAACCGGGCACGTTCAAAGATCGCTACCTGGTGGAACACGATCCACACGCCCTGTTGGAAGGAATTGCCATTGCGGCCTATGCCAACCGCATTACCACCAGTTATATCTACATCCGCGGTGAATATCACCGCCAGGCCGGCATTCTGGAAGAGGCCGTCGCGGAGGCCTACGCCTATGGCATCTTCGGGCGCAAATATCCCGGCACGGACATCGTGCACAACTGTTACGTGCATCGCGGGGCGGGCGCTTATATCTGCGGCGAAGAAACGGGACTCTTGGAATCCCTGGAAGGTAAACGCGGTTGGCCCCGAAACAAGCCGCCCTTTCCCGCCGTGGCAGGCGCCTTCGCCAAGCCGACGATCATCAACAATGTGGAAACGCTGGCTTGCCTGCCGCACATTGTACTTCACGGCTCCGCGTGGTTTAAAAGCATGGGCACGCCGAGTTCGGCTGGACCGAAATTGTTTGGCTTGAGCGGCCACGTCAACCAGCCCGGCGTCTACGAAGAAGCACTGGGCGTTAAAATGTCCACGCTCATCGAAAAATACGCCGGCGGAGTGAAGGGGGGAAAATACAAAGCAGCCATTCCTGGCGGCGTATCGATGGGCGTGCTGGGAACCGATCAATATCACGCCGAACTGGATTTCGATATCGGCAAAAAATACAACGTGCTGGGCTTGGGCACGGCCGGGGTTATCGTGATGAACGATCAAACCGATCTGGTATTAGCCTTGCGTAATATTGTCCGCTTTTTCGCCCATGAAAGCTGCGGCCAATGCACCCCCTGCCGCGAAGGCACGGCCTGGATGCACAAGATGCTCAACCGCATCGTAGACGGCTTCGGCCGCCCACGCGATTTTGATCTGCTGATGGAAATCGCCCTGAGCATGGGGGCCATGCCGGGAACGACCATCTGTGGCCTGGCCGACGGGGCTAACTGGGCGGTGCGCACGTTCCTGCAGAAGTTTCCGGAAGAATTCAAGGCGCGGCTCAAGTGCGGGCAGGTGCGCGGTGTGGAATTAACCGCCACGGCTTGATGAGGATCTACCCGTGAGTGGATTGGTAGCGCGGACAACGTCACAAGAGAAAGGGC
Organism: Planctomycetota bacterium; assembly: GCA_021785435.1. Classification (GTDB taxonomy): domain Bacteria; phylum Planctomycetota; class Phycisphaerae; order WQYP01; family WQYP01; genus JAKCCC01. The sequence continues at coordinate 5,881 of JAJYFE010000028.1, read as the reverse complement.
GTTAAACGTGGGGCGACAACGGGTTTATATTGAAACGACGATTATCAGCTACCTTGCTGCCGCACCAAGCATGGATGTTTTGACGCTGGCGAGACAAAAGCTCACCTCGGGTGGTGGCTGCATCACCGCGAATCGTTCGACGTGGTAATTTCGCCGCCGGTTATGGAAGAGATTCGGAATGGCGATCAAGGGCAGGCGGCGAAGCGGACTGAGCTTGTGGGGGCATACCCATACTGACGCCGCATGATAAAATAACCGAGGTGGCCCAAGGGTCGCCCAAGCGTTGATCGGCTCCCACACCTTGCCGCCAAGGGCCGTGCTGGACGCGCGACACCTTGCGTACGCGGCTTTTCATGGAGTGGATATTCTGCTGACATGGAACTGTCGGCGCTTGGCTAATGCCGTGATTTTGCCCCACGTCCGGCGGGTGATTGAAGCCAGCGGCTGCGTACCGCCGGAGGTCTGCACGCCGGATACGCTCACAGGAAGTTTTTATGTACGAAGATGAGATTCTCCGTGAAGTCTGGCGAGTCCAGGATGCCCTAGCCGCGAAATACGGCTACGATTGGCGCAAGATGATGGCGCATGACCGGCGTATCTATGCCTCTCTGCAGAAAAATGCTCCCGGTAGGGCGCAGGCCGGTCTGCTGCGCCGTTCGCGTGTCCAGCGCACCAAGCTGGGAGTTTCCCTTCATGGATCAAGGCGGACTTTAGTACGTCGGCGTGGCGCCTCCGGTCGTGCCGCGACTCATTGAACTGGTGTTAATCAAGAGGACCAAGTTTCATGCCCACGATGGAAGTTGATGGAAAGAAAATAACCTGGGAAGGCCGTAAGATGATTCTGCAGGCCTGCCTGGATCAAGGCGTTACACTGCCCCACTATTGCTACCACCAGGGACTTTCCATTGTCGCCAGTTGCCGCATTTGCCTGGTGGAGGTGGAAACGCCCAACCCCAAGGACCCCAGCCAATTGATGAAAATCCCCAAGCTGGTGCCGGCCTGCCAGACTCCCGCTGCCGATGGCATGAAGGTACACAGTAAATCGCCCAAGGCCATCTCCAATCAGAAGGCGGTGATGGAATTCCTGCTTATCAATCATCCGCTCGATTGCCCGGTATGCGATCAGGCCGGCGAATGCTACCTACAGGATTACAGCTACCAATATGGCCGTGCCGAAAGCCGATTTGAAGAAGATAAAGCCAAAAAACCGAAGAAGGACATCGGCCCACACGTATTGCTTTACAGTGACCGCTGCATCATGTGCACGCGCTGCGTGCGGTTCACACGTGAAATTTCCGGCACGGGGGAGTTGGCCGTTTTTGGCCGCGGCTTCCGCGAGGAAATCGATGTCTTCCAGGGCCGGGCGTTGGACAACCCTCTTTCCGGCAACGTGGTCGATATCTGTCCGGTGGGAGCGCTGTTAGACAAGGATTTTCTGTTCACGCAACGGGTCTGGTTTCTCCAGCAGACGCCCAGCATTTCGCCGTTCACCAGCGGCGGGGAAAATATTTTCATCGAACACACGCAGGGGCGGGTGTACCGCATCAAGCCACGGTTTAATAAAGATATCAACCAATGGTGGATCTCTGATGACGTCCGTTACGGCTGGAAATTCATCCACCAGAATCGCCTGCGGACGCCCTTAAGCCGCCGGCCCGGCGCTGCCGTTGAACCCACCTGGGATCAAGCCATTGGTCGTCTGGAGCAGATTTTCAAAAAGGCGGTAACGGAGACAGGCCCCGGATCAATAGCCCTGGTGTTTAGTCCCTTCGATGCCACGGAAGAAATGTTTCTGGCCGCCAAGTGGATTCGCGGCTTGGACCCGCAGGCCTGGCTAACGTTGAATCCGCCCCCGATAGTCGGCCAGGATCAGGTTTTCAAAAATCCCAGCACCGGAGCGGTCAACTACGTCCTGCGCGCGGAAAAAGCCCCTAATCGCCGCGGGGCGGAAAAAGTGCTGGCATATTTCGGGGGCCACACCTGCACCCTGACGGAGCTGGGGACCAAAATCAAAGCCGGCCAGATGGCGGCGGCCCTGGTTATCGCCGACCCCTTCGCCCAACACGACGCCTGGCTGGGCGAGCTGATGAGCGGCCTGGAAAATTTGGCGGTTTTAAGCACCCGCCCCGACGGGTTGGTGGAACGGGCTGCCGTAAGTCTACCCGTCTGTACTTGGGCGGAGAAAGACGGCGTATTCGAAAACCATGCCGGTCGCATCCAGCCTTTCCAAAAAGCCATTGCGCCATTGGAAGGGACGCGCAGTGCGGGCGAAGTATTTTGGGACCTGCTTTCTGAAACCGGCGTCTACAGCGCCGCGACGGTGCGCGCCACCATGGCTCAAGCCGGTCTGTCTGAATATGCCGAAATAACCATGCCGCGTCGGGGAAAACAAGTCGAACTGATGCAGTTTGCAGAACTGTAAAAATAACAGCGGCAGGAGGATGGTAGTAGGGCCACATTAAGGTCGACACAGGCACAGACTGTTTCTCACTGAGGACGCCACATAACGGGCTGGCGTGAGAATCGGAATTCTCTGAAATATGCCAAGCGCAAGCAGGTCGCGATCACCTGTCACCACCCAATCCGCCCGGCCATTAATGGTGGGCTCAAGAAGTATATTATCTTTCGGACCCCGGCAGGCACGGGCGGTCTGTGTGATCGCCACGCGCTCTGCCACGCGACCAAGGATCAACACAAATTTCTGCCTATCGGGAATCGTGATATATGGGTCGAATTTCGGCCGGGCCAGAACGGCTACAAGCTCGGCTAGTGTGGCGTCAGATATCAGAAGTTGGGCTGTATCAACAGCCTTGCACACTTGCACATCGCCTGCCCCGGCACAGACGCTGGGATGAGAAGGCGGCTGATAAGAACGTCATTATCGACGACGATGCGCTGGCTACTCGTCATCGACGAGGATCTCGGCCAGCCTTTCCTGCGTCATTCCCCGGACGGCGGCGCGCCGAGCAACGCGGTCGCAGAAACGTTGAAACTCGGCGGCATTCCGGGCGCGTAGGCGATGGTATTCCCACATGGATAGCAGAACCGCGGTGTTGCAGTTCCGGCGGCGGATGATCACCGGTTCACGCTGGGCTGTGTCCAGCAGGACCAGCAGACGCTACCTGGCATCGGTGGCTGAAACATAGTGCATGGCTCACCTTTTGAACTATTTTAGATAAAGGACCGGCGAATGGTAATTCGGCCTCATTCCCCGATTATTTTGACCAGTACCCGTTTGGGCCTGCGTCCGTCGAATTCACCATAGAAGACCTGTTCCCAGGGGCCGAAGTCGAGTCGGCCTTGCGTGATGGCGATCAGCACTTCGCGGCCCATAACCTGGCGTTTCAAATGGGCGTCGGCATTGTCTTCACCGGTGTCATTGTGGCGGTATTGTTCCACAGGTGCGTGCGGCGCCAGCCGCTCCAGCCACTGCTGATAATCACGATGCAGGCCGGATTCGTTGTCGTTGATGAAAACCGAAGCGGTGATATGCATGGCATTGCAGAGGAGCAATCCCTCGCGAATGCCGCTTTTGGCAAGGATTTTTACCAGTTGTGGCGTAAGGTTCACGAACCCCACCCGTTCCGGAACATTTAAGGTGAGATATTCGGTATAGCTTTTCATATTATTATCCACTCCTTCAAGTATGCTGGAACATGCGCTGCCCGGTCGGTGCGGGCGCCAGCGCCGCGGTAGACCGGGCGCCCGCCCCGGCGCCCGTTCCAGCGTGCGGCGGAGCGCTTAGCGCCAGTCCGCGACGGGTCGCCCTTGGCCTCCGCTGGTTGCCATCCAGCGCCGCGTTCCAAACATACCGCGCAGCAGCTCGGGAACAAGATGATCCACCTGAAGCACGGGCCAACGAACGCTCGTGCCTGGCCGCATAATTTTTGCCGCGCCAAGCCTTTCCCATGTGGCGCTCTGCAGGCCTCGCAGTAATGCCGGTGGATTTAGAACCGTTATGCCGTTGGAAAGCGTGACCCATAATTTGTTCCAGGGATGATTGTAACCCGCCCGGACTGTCCGTCGTCCCCCGTCCTGCAAGGCGCTATGGCGGTCGATGGCGGCGTCAATGGGTGTGGATAACGTGCTGTTCGGTACAAGGTGCGTATCCATCATATCTTTTTTCCCCTGCGGCCACGAGCGATTCAAAATTTTACGCGGCGGCGGACGGCACCCTTCGCACGCCGCTGTTCTTGGCCCGCCGGCGCACCGCATCATGCCAGTCGGCTAAGGCGACGGTTCGGTCCATCCCCGATCAACGATGCTCTCCGCGTTACCCGCCAGCCCATGGGCATAACGAGGAACATGTTCCTGCGGATAGAGAACGAACCGTACCCCACCTGCGTAGCCGGTCCCCCTGCCTGCAGTATTACCCAAGCGTGCTTGGGCTTGCAACGGGGCTCTACGGAGCAGGCGCATGTCCGCTCTTACGGCGAGCGCACGCTCATCCAAACGCGGGGTTCCCGTCCTGATGGTCAACGAAACACCTGTGCGCCGCGGTCCTACACCATTCGCCGCCGGTTGGGCTCAACTACGAACATGTACCCGGCTATCGGGGCCGGCCTGGACTATGCTCGATGGCCGCCAAAATCCTTCTGATACTGATCAGCGGCTACGTTGAAGACTGTGGAGTTATGGTACCATCTCAGGTGATCCGACTTGACGGCTGCCCCGCCGCCTGGAGAATATCGTCGGATCGATTGCGGCCGTCAGCCGCAGCCTATTTGCGTGATGGCGGCGCTGAGCGCCGATCCGGGAACCATAGCGGAGCTGGACACCGCCTTGGCCCGCTTCCTGGCGCCGAGCGAATGTTTTTCCGCAGATTCGCAGCCGGTGTTGACGAGGGGGCCAACAAAGCCGGCTGGGTGGTCGTGAATCTAGCAGCCCGCCTGGTTACAGGTGACTCGACGTATTCGAATCCCAGCCGCGACACAGTCATTGATCGGCTTATTCACCGTGCCGGGCTTTGGCCGAAATCCTCCCCCGATGCCCTGGCAGTTGGACGGCGGCGAGATGGATGATGACTTCGCTTTTCCGTTCTGTCGTACGCGCAAGTAATGGGAAAAGGAACAAACGGAATACCGTAAGTTCGCGGAGCACGTGGCGCCCCAGGACGATGATCCCGAGGCTGCGTCGTGATCGCCGGCCTTAGCCCGGCTTGCGCCAAATCGTCTCGAATTCCGGGGCGGCGAAGACAGGCCCGCGACAAGGCGGCCATCCCCGCCCTGCACCGGGTGGTGCGTTCCCAGCCTTCCAAGGCCAGGGCGCTGAAAACTCTTCTCTCGGTGTCCATTCGCGTTCATTGGCGGTTCCGAATCGGTTCCAACATTTTTGCACGCAACTTAGGCGTCGGCCGCGCGCTGCTATAGACGGCCACGGACAGTGACCACGAGGAGGCGGTTGGTCTCGATGGTGTGGGCGCTGCGGCGGATAAGAATGCGCCCTGCGCCCGACTCAAATCTGCGGTCAGGTTCAAACGCACCGCCAAGCCGGGGGGACGGATGAGAGGTCAACTTGATTTCAACGGCCCAGCGTTGTGATCCGAAACAACCGGAATTAGTCGACCCGCGATACGCCAAACCCCGGCAGGATAAAAGGCGATATTTTTACAATAGGCAGACGGCCCGGCATGGATGCAGAGGCATTTCACCAATGAGGCCGCCTCGCCAGCGGTGGGCCGGGGAGGCCGAGACCCAGCGGGAGCATGTGGGTTGGGTATGAAATATTGCAATCGTCGGTCGTACGGCTTAGCTTGGCACGCCAGCCATGATCTGATCGGTGACTTGCTGGACCAAACTTTCGAAGTCACCTTCGCTCATGGCGGCGGGATCTTTTTCGATGCGCCCGTCTTCGCCACAGGCACAAACCGTGCGCGTCCGTG
>JAJYFE010000173.1 GCA_021785435.1 Planctomycetota bacterium | reverse complement strand
GCCCGCCGCGGCCATGGCCGGGCTGCGCGACATCCCCTCTTCACAATACGCTCTCCGGCTCTGTTGCCGCGCTGCGGCAATACGCGAACAGTAGAACAGGTGAACAGGAGACCGTCCCGATGGCCATCGGACCTCTATCTAATTGCCGCCCTGCGGCAATACCCCCAACCGGATTCGAACCGGTGTATTCAGACTGAGAATCTGATGTCCTAGGCCACTAGACGATGGGGGCCTGCATTCTTGCACGCGATTATACTACAGACTTGTTTTTTAAAAAACCTTATAATGTCTGTCGGTGCAGATGGCGGCTTCGGATGCCGCGGCAGTGGAATGGAAAGGGTTGTGGTTATGAGTGGCCAAAGCGATCATCGAACGGGGCTACTGGGGAAGTTGGCGGCGCTCGGCCTGCTGGCGGCGGCGCTGGCGTGCGGCCTACCGACCGGTTGCAGCAAGGGTCGGTGGAACAATCCGTTTGCCGCCAAGTTTGTGTCGACACCGGTGCCGAGGGATTTTGCCATCGTAATCGATCGCAACACCTCCACCTATTTCGCCCGCGTGCACGTGCATCAGCTGATCCAGGCGGCGGATCGGACCAGTCGCACCACCTACACCACATGGAGCGACTACCACCATGGTATCGCCTCGCGTTACAGCACCACCACCAAACTGACGCAGGCCCAACTGCAGGCGATGTGGAACGAAGTATGCCGCCATCGGCTGATGCGGAATGCTTTTACGTGGGTGTATTGGTACAGTCCCATCGACCGCTACCAGCGCAACAGCATGACGCTGCAGATCCGCGCCAATGGCCAGGAACGGGTGTATCACCAGATCAACCACTGGGACAACAACAAACTGCCGCTGATTCAGTTGTGCGAATCTGTAAACCTTCCAATTGGCCGACAGGTACACCCGCAGGCACCGCCTCCACCGACCACCCAGTCCGTCGCCACGCAACCCGCGGCCCCACCCGCCACGGCCCCGGTTGGGCGGTGAAGTGCGGAGGCGCTCGACGTTTGCTGAGCTTTGAGCACCGCTATAACGCCAAGGCAGCCTGAGCGTGTTTTCACTGGGGGTTGTCCCTGAATAGCGCCGCCTTCCCCTCGGCGCCTACGGCGCGAATTATCTCTTTCACATCCCGCTTTAGCCGATCCATACACGCGCGCATGATTCGCCACACGTGTTGCTCATGCGGCAGCGTCTGACTGAAGGCATTGAAGTAGCGGATGTAATTCATCCGAAGCGCTTCGCCGAAATTGATCTTGGTCATGCCCGCCTGCACACTTTTTTTGATATCGTCCAGGGATACGCCGCAAGTGCCATGCAAGACCAGCGGAACCTCCGTGGCGGCGTGAATTTTGGCGATCAGGTCAAAGTCGATGCCGTTCTGCTCTTTAAAGATGCCGTGGGTGGTGCCCACGGCCACGGCCAGCGCATCCACATCCGCCAGGGCCAGGAACTTGCGGACCTCATCCACGCCGACGGTGGCCGCGCGGCGTCCTTCCGTCTCGGAACTTTTGATAATGTGCCCTACTTCCGCTTCCACGCTGACGCCCCATGGTCGGACCGCGGCAATGACCTGGCGCGTTCCGCGGGCGTTATCTTCCAGCGGCCGGTCCGCATAATCGATCATGACATGGGTAAAGCCCGCCTTCACGGCGTGAACCACAGAGTCCAGAGTTTTGCCATGATCCAGGGCGATGGCGAGGGGAATGGAACCATTGCCGGCAAGGTGACGAATCAACAGGCCCGCATACTCATAGCCGCGGTACTCCAGATTCGGCGCATAGCACTGGATGATCAGAGGCGATTGCAGTTCTTCCGCCGCTTCGATGATAGCGCGCGTGATATCGTAGGTGGCGCCGTTGGTGTTCAGTGCGGGAATACCAAAATGCCGCACTGCGGCCTGTTCGCACAGGTGCTTCGCGTTCATGAGTCGCATCAATCGGTCCCATCCTTTGGAAAACCTTCGCCCGCATATTCCTATTGGACCGCCCAGACGCCCAGAACGCCAAGCAAAACAATGGTTTTATAATCGGGCGGCCTGGTACGCCTTGTCGGCGTTCCTCGGACCACCGTTTCGACGGAAGCTCTTTTATCGCCGTCGTCTCGGCGGTGAAATAGTTGGGTTAGACCGCCAGCATCTCTTCCTTTTCCCCCGTGGCCTGCAGGGTATTCAGCAGCGGCAGCCGGGCCGCCAATTCGGTGAGGGTGACTTCCACGTTGGGATGCTCCTGCACGAAGGAGCCGGGACAACGCCCGGTAACCGGCCCGAATAGCGCGCGCCGCAAGACTCCCGCGTGCCAATTCCGCATGAAAGTTAGATGAAGCTTCTTGCTCAACAACAACTCATAAAGGCCGAGGGTGATGGCGCGTTTCGGCACAATGTCCCAGTTACCGCCGGTGCCACCCATGGCCATTTGCGCCTGCGTTTCGCGCATGATGGTCAGAGTGCGGGTGCGACTGTGGCGCACCGCTTCGTCATCACAAGGCTCCTCGGGCGGCGGCGGATCATTGAAGGCGAAGTGGCCCGTAATTCCGAATCCGGCGTAGCATAAATCCGCGCCGCCGAAAGATTCGATCAGCTCCGTGGACCGTTGCGGCGCGCCGGGATCGGGCAAGTGCCAGTTGGCCGGATTGGGGCGCAACGCAGGCCGCAGCTTCCGCAAGAATGATTCCTGAACGAAACGCCCCAGGCTCAACGGATGGTCGCCCGGAACGCGCCGGCCGCGCTCGTCCAGGTACTCATCCATATTTAATATGACCAGCGGTTCGCAGGAAACATTCAATTCGTTGCACCGCCGCGCCCAATAACTGAAATCAAGCGGTCCAACCGGCAGAATGATCAGGATACGCCGCCCTTCCACGCCGGCCCGGCGGATCGCCTCGACGGCTTCCTGCGCGATCGCCTGGTTTAAGGCCTTCACGTCGCGCACCCGGTTAAACTTCCAGGGCCGATAGCGGGAAAACTCTTCAAAGGTAAGGTGATTATAGTCGACCGCGCCCCCGCGGGTGGCGCCCTGCGGGGCGGTGGAAACTTGAGCGGATATCATCGACAAACTCCTATCCATCGGTTTCGTCACACTCCCTCTTTATAGCGGCTGCCCCCGGGGGCGACAATTCCGTTTTGCGGGATATTTTTTCCCGTTTGCGACACGGCGCGGGTCACCGTAGCGACTAAACTACGCCGACAACCATATATATGGCCCCCGCCTCGAAGCGTCGCCGGGGTGCCCCCTGTCGGGGGTAACGCTCCGCCGAACCTCGCAATCCTTGCGACGGAAAACATCTTCGCTCCGCGTGAAGAAATACGCAGATGGTGATACGGCGCTATCGGCTATAATGGCGGCTATGCGTAAGAGCGTCCCCGGGCGGCGCCCCGACCCAGTGGCTGCGCGGCCGGGCTTGAAACATATTGTCGTGATTATCGACTGGGACGAAGGCTGCAACCGCGGCGTATTGCGCGGCGTGCGCACCTTCGCCTGCGATAAGCCGGACTGGGTCCTGCGGCACACGCCCACGCGCACTCCACCGAAAGTTCTGCTGGGATGGAAACCCGACGGCGTCATTGCGCATTTGCAGGAAAATGCGATTACGAAAGTCTTGCGGCGGCAGGGCGTTCCGCTGGTCCGGGTGCTGGCGCCGCACGCAGCTTTTCGCCCCCTGGTGAACATCGATAATCAGGCCGTAGGTGCCGCCGTCGCCGCCGAGTTCCTTAAGCGCGGCTTTCAGCACTTCGCCATGGTCGGCATGCCGGACGTGCCCGGCAGCGGCGATCGCCTAAAGGGCTATGCCGCCCGCCTCGCACTGGCCGGCCACCAACCCCTGATCTACGCCCTGACGGCCGCGATGGAGCGCCGTCGCAAGAACACGCGCATTATTGGTCAGCAGAGGCAACTGCAGGCGTGGCTGGAAGGGTTGCCGCATCCGGTGGGCGTTTTCGTCACCGATGACGTCTGGGCGCGGGAGGTTGCGGAATTATGTGACTTAGCGGGCCTGCCCATTCCCGAACAGATGGCCATTATCGGGGTCGATAATGATGAATTCATCTGTGAGATGGCTCAGCCGGCCTTATCCAGCGTGGCGATTCCTTGGGAAAAAATCGGGTTTGAAGCCGCGGCCTGCCTGGACCGCGCGATGCAGGGAGCACCGGCGCCGGCCGAGGCGAAATTGGTCGAGCCTGGTCCCATCATTACCCGGCATTCCTCGGATGTGATGGCCGTGGACGATCCGCTTTTAGCACAGGCCTTGCGCTTTATCAATCAGCGGGCCTGTGGACGCCTCCACATGGCGGACGTCTTGCGGGCCGTGCCGGTGTCGCGCCGTTGGTTGGAGCGGCAGTGCCGGCGTGCCCTGGGGCGCAGCCCCCTGCAGGAAATCCGGCGCGTGCGCATAGCCCGCGCCCAGCACCTTCTGACCACCACGGATTTGCCGTTGTGGAAGATCTGCGAACATTGTGGCGTAGCCGAAACGAAATTCCCCGCCCTGTTCAAGCGGGAAACAGGCTTGACGCCGAACCGCTGGCGACACCGGGCGCTGTTGCGACGAACCTGATACCGGCGTGTTCGGAAGCAGCTTGATAATTTAGGTTGGAATTCATACCCTGACGGTATGAAAACAATCGTCTCCGAAAGAGGGCAGATAACCATTCCCAAGCCTCTGCGACGGCGGCTCGGCATTCGCGCCGGCCAGCAGTTGAACGTACACGAACAGGGGGGGAAGGTGACTCTGACCAAATCCGACGCGCTTGACCCGGTTAAAACCGTCTATGGAATCTTGAAATTGGGTCATTCCACAGACCGCCTCATGGCGGAGTTGCGCGGGAAAAAGTGCCGCCGGTGATTACCGCCGTCGACACCAATGTCGTGCTTGATATTTTCGGGGCCGACCACGCCTTCGGCCCATCCTCCAAAGATTTGTTGCGGCGTGGCATAGCCGAGGGTCAACTGGTCGCTTGTGAAGTGGTTTGGGCGCAAGTCGGTGCGTTCTTTCCGACGCCGATGGGGCGCGCGGAGCGCTGCAACGGTTGGGCGTCGAGTTCAGCCCAATGTCGCTCGAAACATCGCTGGAAGCCAGCCGGGCGTGGAGGGATTACCGCCGCCGTGGCGGTCCCCGCCGCAGGGTGGCGGCAGACTTTCTGATTGGTGCGCACGCCTTGCATCAGGCCGACCGGCTACTCACCAGGGATCAGGGCTTTTACCGTACCTGTTTCAAGACCTTGGCCATGCTGGACACCGGTAGTGTATAACGCCGCGAAAACCAGTGAATCCACCGGCTGTGGTTATCGCCCCTCTCCGGATCGCCTTTCGTTTTGTCGCAAACAGGAAAAAAAATCCCGCAAAAGGGAGTTGCCCGGCGGCACGGCATAGCGCATAGTTCAGGTTTACTGGATATCTTCGGCCCGCGCCGACACGGGGGGCCGGCTGGAGCAATGGACCTAGAAGTTGACGAGAAGGAGTTGTTGTGGGCACCGACCGTTTGAAGATTGTGCTGGTGGGGGGAGGCAGCGTCAGTTGGACCCCTCGCATAGGCGCGGACTTGCTGCTGACGCCGGCGCTGGCGCACGCTCAATATATTTTGCTGGACATCAACCAGCGCGCCAGTGATCTGACCAAAGCGTACTTGGACAAACTGGCGCGGGAATTGCAGGTCGACGCCACGTTTGTTTCCACCAACCGGCGGGACGCTTTGGCTGGCGCGCAGTACGTTCTTATCACCATTGCCACCGGCGGCGATGACGCCCATGAATACGATCTGTCCATTCCGGAGCGATTCAGCATCTACCATACCGTCGGCGACACTTCCGGCCCTGGCGGTTGGGCGCGGCTGATTCGCAACTTCGATGTATTTGTCTCGCTCGCCAACGATATCAACCGCTATGCCCCTGGGGCGGTGGTGCTCAACTATACCAATCCCATGACGGCACTAACGGAAGTGTTGGCCAGGGTTTGTCACGGGCCGGTGGTTGGTCTGTGCCATGCGCTTTTCGAGAATCTGGAGTTGATCAAGAAATGCTATGCTCTGGAAAGCGAAGCCCGGATCGCAGTGAAATACGCGGGGCTGAATCATTTCTTCTGGACGACCGAGGCGAAAGCCGGCTCCGTGGATGTGATTGCGGACCTGGCCCGTCGCTTGAAGACCCGCAGCCTGGCCGAGGCGCTGCAGCTTCCCCCGCCGGAGGCCAAGAATGTTTTTGACTCGCCACGCCGGGTGGCGGAAGAATTATTTCGTCGGACCGGGGTCCTGCCTTACCTTGGCGATCGGCACACCTGTGAATTTTTCCCATATTACATTACCAGCAAATCCAACCTGAGCCGCTACGGGCTGATCCGCACGCCGAACCGTCACCGGCGGCGTCGCCATCGGGAAGAAGGCCAAAAGCTGGTGGCAATGATCCAGGGCAAGATTCCTGCCGAGTATAAACAGCGCACCCGTGAAACCGCCGCCGATATCATCGCCGCCCATTGCCAGGGCCAGGTCTTTATTGATGTGGGCAATCTGCCGAATATCGGCCAGATATCAAATCTGCCCCACGGTCTGGTGGTGGAAACCGCCGTGCGGGTGGATCGCAACGGTTTTTCGCCGTTGGCTTTTGGCGCGCTGCCACCCATCGTCCACGGCTTCATCGAACCTTATGCCCACGTCTTTCCGATGGTGGTGGAAGCGTGTTTTAAGCGGGACAAGAAACTGGCCCTGCAGGCACTGCGTCTGGATCCTGTCTGCTCCCATCTGAATGGCGCACAGGTCAGCGAGCTGGGCGAACGATTGCTGGGCGCCCACAAGCGCTTTATCAAGGCGTTCTAATCGGAACCGCCACCCAAAGCACCTGACCTCCAACCGGTAACTTGTTGTTATTTCAGCGACGGGAACGTTGCTGTCGCAAACCGGCAAAAATATCCCGCAAATGGCAATGGTCCGGCCTGAGGCCGCGGCTATAATCAAAGCGCGGCGGGGCCCGAATAGGCCCTGCCTTTTACCGCTGAACGGGAGGTGTTTGTGGACACCGGTGTAGTTGCCGAGATGTCGCTGCAACAGCAATTTCGCTCCGAAGGTTTTTTTGTCGCCCGGCAACTGCTGTTGCCTGCGGAAGTAAAGGAGATTGGGGACGCTTTCACCGCGGCGGCGGCTAACGGGCCGGTGCCGGGGCTGTCCGCGCCCGTAGCGGACGCCGGTGCGACCGACCCGTTAGCGCGTTGGCCACGAATCATGCATCCCCATCGTCATATGGAGTCGCCGCTTGGTCCGTTGACCAGGCGCTATCTGTTCGACCAACGCGTCAAGGCCTTGCTGTGGCAGTTTCTTGGCAAAGAGGCTTGGGCGGTTAACAGCATGTTTTACTTCAAACCACCCGGCGCCCGGGGCCAAGAGTTGCATCAGGACAATTTTTATTTGCGCGTCAGGCCAGGCACCTGCCTGGCCGCCTGGATCGCCATCGACGATTGCGACGCTGAAAATGGCGCCCTGCAGGTGGTTCCGGGCAGTCAGAATATGCAGACGGTCTGCCCGGAAAAGGCGGACCAAACCCGCTCGTTTACCGCAGCCTTCGTTCGCCCGCCGGCGCCTCTGAAACCGATGGTGGTAGATATGCAGGCTGGCGACGCGCTATTCTTCAACGGCCAGATTATTCATGGCTCAGGGCCGAATACCAGCCCGCATCGTTTTCGCCGTGCGCTGATCTTTCACTACATTCCCGCGGGCAGCACGGAATTAGGTGAGTTTTATAGTGCCCTTGATTTTTCCGGAACAGCGGTGGGGGGAATCCGGTTGGCGGTCGGCGGCGGGCCTTGTGGCGACGAATTCGCGATCCAAGGGCCGCACTGACCAGGGTGGGGGCGTAAGCCGCATATGCAAGGTTCCATAGAACGTGTCCGCGCGATCATTCATGGTCGAACGCCCGACCGCCCCGCGCTTTATGAGCTGCTGCGCAACGACGCGGTGATCAGCCATTTCGCGGGCGAAACACTGACCATCGAAAACTCGCCCGAGGCGATCTTCCGTGCCTTT
>JAJYFE010000172.1 GCA_021785435.1 Planctomycetota bacterium | reverse complement strand
AGAAAGCGGGCGGCTTGTCAAGCCCGCGCCGAATGCGAATCTGCTCCCGGAAAGACCGGCCCCCACCAACCGCCCGCCCCCGGCGGCTCAGCTCAACGCGCGGTTACCCTCTTTGCGGAATCGCTGTGCCGCACAGGTACGCGCCGGGGTGCATGACAGATTTGGCGCGCCAGTGCGGTTCCCATGGCAGGAGTTTCGCGCCGCGTGGGGTACGCCGTTGAACCGGCCGCTTCTCATAGCCCGGAGCGTCCGTAGAGCCGACGCCCTCGTCGGCTGGCCACACGGCCGATGAGGGCATCGGCCCTACCTAGCCCGGAAGTCGCCGCAGGCGACCTCCGGGCTATGAGAATCACTGGCCGTCTTTACCCCGCTGCGCGAAACGGGCGCACTGGGAACGGCACTGGCGCCAAGTCTGTCATGCACAGAGGAAAACAGACGGTTTGCAAAGCGAATTGACTGCGACGAAATACCGATTGATAAAGGGTTTCCGGGCTTTTCGGCCGGAAATTTGTTTGGCTTTCCAAGCTGGCGGTGGGGGGCATCAGCCGCGGTTCGTGCGGTCATAATTTTGCTTCGCGCTGGCGCCGCCGCTATAATGAACATTGCAATGGTAGCGCACCTCGAGGGCACGGCGCATCACGGGCCGGACTCCTGGGCATGATGGCGTGGAACTGCAGTTGCCGCAATCTCCTCCGATACAATCGGCCCCATCTGAATCACGGCCGTCGTTGGCTTCGAGCGGCGATCTTTCCGGGGCGCCGACGCCGCCGTTGTGGTTCGCGGAGCGGGTGGTTGCGTATTCAGGCCGCGGTCCGGCGGCGGTGGGGCGGTGGCTGGATCGGCGGGCGGCGACGCCGGGGCCGGTCGGGTGGATCATCCGTTTTTTCAGTTCGGTGAAGCTGGGCGTGCTGTGGCTGTTTTTGACGGCCCTGTATATGGGCTTAGGATCGGGGCTGCCTTCGCTGCGGGCGTATTTCGATCTTTCCACGATGCAATTTTTTGACGCACCCCCGATGATCATTCTGATGGTGCTGCTGTGCGTGACCCTGGCCGTGGTCACGCTGCGGCGGATCCGGCTGACGCTATATAAACTCGGCGTATGGACGGTTCACACGGGCATCATCACGCTGATCCTTAGTCTCTTTCTTTATTTTGGAGGCAAGCACGAAGGGATGATTCTGCTGCGGGAGCATCAGACCGTCCGCCATTACTACGACAATTCCCAGCGCGCCCTGTATATCCGCGCGGAGCCAACCGCGGGCCGCGGCCGAAAACATCCACGGATTTCCCAACGTGGCCTGCGGGCCTCAGCCAAACCCAATCCACAGATTACACGGATTTCACGGATTTTAAGAACGAAGCGGACGCGCCCGCGAGCTCCAAGCCAGGAGCATTTGCGCGCGGCACGAGGAAACACGGGGAGGGTGGCACGGATTGGACCAAAGTCCGGCGCCCGGGTGACGAATCAGATTCCCCATGCGGCCAAAGCCTTGCCGGTTCGGTCAGCGGACCTCGCGGCAGAGGCGAGGGGCACTGGCTTGAACCGCGTGGTGATGGCGCCGCTGCCGCAACTGCCGCTGTTTAAGCTGCGCGCGCCGCGGAACGGAGATCCGTTGCGCATCAAGATACCGGCGGTTGAACTGGCCGGTTTGGGACGGAATTTTTCAGGTCTGCAAGTACGCGTCATCGGCTATTACCCGTATAGCGAGCTGGCGGCGTTCCCGGTGGCCCGCCGGCCTGGCATCCCGCCCCGCCAACCGGCGGTGGAGATCAATTTAAACGCGGCCGGCGCCCAGGGTGGGCGATGGTTGCTGGCGAAAAGTCCCGCCGGCCGGGTATTGGATAACGATTCCCCCTTTGGCATTGAATATCTGTACCATCCGTCGCCACGCCGTTGGCGGGATATTACCACGGCCTTCCATGGCCGCGACGCCCTGATCGTCAGCGTACCGGCGGATCACGTGCGGCGGGTTTATATTATCCATCCCCATCAACGCATCACCGTCGCGGGAACCCCCTACACCTTGACGCCGCGGCGGTGGATTAATATGCCCTTGATAGCCCCTGCCTATCGGGGCGCCACCAGCCAGGGATACATCATTGATGTGGTGCGGCGGAAAAACGGACGAAGTTTTCACTTCCAGCGGGTGGCCCTGTTCCGGTATCCGAGCCAAAGCGTGGATTTCATTTTCCCGCATGGTCACCGGTCTCCGCAGGTGACTCGTTCCGGCGGGCGGTTGGCGCCCGGATTGGTGGATCATCACCTGCGCATCGTCTATGAAGACGCCCGGCACGATCAGCTCTGGGTGGTGGAACACCGGTCGGGGCGTTTGAGCCTGGTGCACCGGGCGGCCGGAGGCGCGGTGCGCGTCCAGCCCGTGCGGGGGGGGCAGACGGTTCCCGTGACTATCGACGGCATGCATATAGGCTTCACCGTCGAGCGGATCGCCCGGGTCGTTTGGCGGCCGTACGTCATTCCCCCCAACCGCCGCCGGCCGCATATTGAGCAGACCATGGGGCACTGCCTGTTGCGGTTGGCGCTGGCCGATGGCCGCTGGCGCTCCCGGCCGATTTATCTGCCTTACCGGCAGTTCGGGTTCGGGCGGCAGCACCGCGGCGTGACGGTAAAGATTCCCCGGAAAGGTCGGTTAACGCTGGCTTTCTCGCAACGGCGGCGGCGGTTGCCGGTGGCGGTAACGTTGCTGCAGGCGAAGGAACTTTTTTATCCGGGGGGACACAATTTCCCTCGTGATTTTATCAGCCAGGTGCGGATCCGGAATCTCAAAACGGGGCGGACACGGACGCGGCTGATCCATCTGAATCATCCCGCGAAGGTGGCGGGGCTTTCGTTTTTTCAGGCCCGCTTTGGTCGCGAAAGCAACGGCGCGGCGTTCAGCGTACTGGGCGTGGGCAATACGCGCGGTTTTTATGGAATGCTGGCCGGCGTGATTATGATTTTCCTGGGCATCGGCTATGCGTTTTATGTGAAGCCGGTGTTGCTGAATATGAAGAAAAAGCAGCTGGCGGCATATGTCCGCACGGCGGAGGCCTAGACAGAAGAACCCACAGCGCGGGTCGCCGTGGCGACTAAACTGCGCCGCAACCAAAATATACAGCCCCCGGTCCGCACCGAGGTGGATCGGCCACGGCGGATCGAGGAGTCGCCTTTGGAGACCTTGCCGGGGGTGGATTCTCCGTCGGAAACCGGGGATTCCCCGCGGGCCAAAATCTTCGCATGGCGCAAAGATTTTGAAGGATTGTGGCACGGCGCGGCATGAAGGTTGCGGGCCAAACGGAAAGATACAATGAGGTGCGTTGGTATGAATTTCTTCCAAAAGCTTCTTGGGATTGGACTGCTTGTAACGACAGCGTTTTCGGCGGCCACGATTTCCCGTGCGGAGATGATGGTACAGCAGGCGCATCCCGGCGCCATACGGCCTGGCCGGCGGCTGCCCGGTCCCGCGCCATTGATGCTCAAACACCTGCCGAGCCTCACCCGTCTGAAGGAAGCTTTGGCCACCGCCCCCGAACCGCCTGCGGAATTTAAGAAACAAGTCCATTTGGCGGTGCTGAAGCTGCTGGCGGTGCAGAACAACGATCAAATCAAAACGCTGGACAGTTGGGCACGCCAGTCCATCCAGACGATCTGCGGATTTAGCTCCATCAACGGGGAGAATCCGCTGTATACAGCGTTGGATATGGCTTTTCGTCCCCAAGCCTGGCAACACCGTGACTGCATTTACATCCAAACCGTTCCCATCCGTCAGCGCTTGGGCCGGCTGGTTGCCCCGGCCGAGGCGAAACGCATCCTCTGGCAGGGCACGGTCAGCCCGGCGTTCCTGGCCAGCGAACCGGTGGGGGCGTTGCTGCGGCATATAAGTTCGGACGCCGCCCTTAATTCCTCGGTGGCGCAGATCAGCAATGCCCTCTATGTGTTTAAGCATCTATTCGAGGCGCTGCGCCTGGTGCCGCCCGCCCCGCCCGCCACCAGCGGGACATGGCTTCAGCCGCTGCAATTGATTGCCAACCTTGGTCCGGCCGCCGCCAAAATGGATCCGCGGTTGGCCCGGCTCCAGCCGCGCCCCGGCTATTCGAGCCGGCAGGCGTGGACGATCCTGATGGGCCTATCGCAACTGGCCGCGGGCTGGCGCGCCCGCAACGCCCGGAGCGTCAATGCCGGTATAGCCCAGTTGGTGGCGGTGCTACCGCGGGTAAATCCGGCCGCGTATCCAAGCCGCCTGAAGCGTGGGGTGGAGATCTGGTATAACCGGCTCTTTAATGGAACCATTGTCGGGGTTGGCCTGTATTTCATTGCGCTGACACTGTTTTTGATTGCCGCCGTCGGCGCCTACCCGGCAGCGCGCCGTCCCGCCCTCTTTTTCTTTACCCTGGCGGTGGCGGTGCACGCGGCGTTCATGGCCGTGCGCTGGTGGTTGGCCGGGCGCATTCCTATTCAGAATGAATTTGAAAGTGTGTTGGCCTCCGCTTTCGCGGGATGTGTTATCGGCTTGATTTTGGAATATTGGAAAAAAACCAACCTCTTCGGCCTGGCCATGAGTTTCGTGGGGTTCCTGGCGATGACGGCATGTTTTGTGGTGCCCTATGTGCTCGGGCATAACATTGGAGAGAATATCGGGCGCGTCGATGGCGTGCTGAACAGCTACTGGTTGTACATTCACGTCAACGTGGTGGTCAGCAGCTATGCGCTCATCGGGGCGAGTTTCTGCCTAGCCCTGCTTTATCTGCTGGTGAAGCTGTATTATCGGCTCCGGCCCCTTGGCGAGACTGCGTTGGCCGGCGTTACTTCTGGAGCAGCGCTGGCCGGAGCGCGGGGAGAGGCCGGCGGTACGGCCATGCTTGCCGGCCGCGATGTTGGCGGCGCTGCTGCCGCCGCGCCGGGGCGCCAATGGCGGGAAAACTTTCTGCGGCAACTGGACGCGGCGAATATCGTCGTGCTGCAAATGGGATTCTGGTTCCTGGGCACGGGAATTGTTCTCGGCGCGGTATGGGCCAGCTACAGCTGGGGTCGGCCTTGGGAATGGGATCCCAAGGAAACGTTCTCCCTGGTCACCTGGGTGGTCTATCTAATTATTGTGCACCTGCGTTTTGTCACGCCAAAGTATCGCCCGGATTGGACGGCCTGGCTGGCGGTCATCGGTTTCGCGGTGATGCTGTTCAACTGGATCGGCGTGAACTACTTTCTGGTGGGCCTGCACAGCTATGCGTAGCCCGATCGTTTCGCCGCTTAACATGGATCGAGCGTGGAAATCACGCCGCGGCCTCCGACGAGCCGCAGCGCCTTCCCAGCTGTGAACAACAGGGGATACCGCCTTTTCCTATGCTCTGCTCAACGCGACCTCTGACGATAAGATTATAGGGAGCGCAAGATGCGGAAAGATGCTGATTTTCAGCAATAATACCGAATCAGAGATCCCATTATCAACCACGTAGAGCAAATGTCTCATGACAGGCCAAACGGAGCACCTCTATCGCCATGTGGTTTGGCTTATTAACGTCTCCAGCAAATTATTTTCGCGCCTGCAGCCGCGCCAAAATCGCACTGCCCCATGGCGGCAGATCGATGGTCAGGTACGGTCCTGTGACCCGGTAGCCATGGGCACCCGAGCGCGGCCGCAGGATCGGTCGCCCGGTGGAATCCGCAGCGGGTGGATAAACCAGCCGCATCTGGCGGCGGCTCAGGTAATTGAATAAACGGTGGCCCCGATCTGAGGTAAAAATCGGCAGCTGGATGCGCTGCGCCACCGCCCTGCGGTTAAACACCACATAGACATGCTGATTATCCAAATCGCGGTGGAAGCCGAAAATATCCCGCCGGCTATCCACCACCAGTTGGCCATAAAAACCGATTTGCAGCGCGGACAGCTGGCGACGGGTGGCGATCGCCCGACGGTAAAAATGCAGCAACTTTTCGTGAATCCGTACATACGGGTTGGCATACGGCAGCCGATCTTTCCAGACCATTTGCTGGGTGTTCACGGGAAAACCACTGCCCCAACGCAGCTTCCATTCGTTGCCGTACATTCCGGTCTCATCACCATAGTAAATACACGGGGCGCCGGGGAACGCCATTTGGAACGCCACCACCTGGCGAAACCGCCGATAGTCCTGCGCCGAGGGCCGCCGTCCCATATGGGCCGAGGGGGGCGGCCAGAAGGCTTTATCGGGATGCATAAACCGCAAGAGAAAACGGCAGGGGTCCTGGTTGTCGAGCATATTCATCTGCACCAAATCGGTCTGGTACGGATACCAGTTGAGCATGGCCTGCAGATTCCGCCCGAAGCGGCGCGGTCCGATTCCCGGCTTGCCGGGACCACGATGATCGACAAAAAACTGCATGGCCAGGTTGGCGAGTGGATAATTCTGGGTGGCGTCCCACTGCTTGCCAGAATTCAGCCAGCCGGACGAATCTCCCCAGCTTTCGCCAATGATGATGGCGTTCGGATTAATACCTTTGACGACCTTCCGCCAGGCGATCCAAAAGGGATGCCCGGTTAGCCCTGGGGAGTCCAACCGCCAGCCATCGATGCCATTATCCGGCTGGCCATAGGGCGCCATCCAGCGCCGAGCTACGGCGAAATAATAGCGGCATAGGCTTGGAGCTCGTCCCGTGCGGGGATAGTTGGCAAACGACATCCACTTCGGACTGGCAAACCAGCCGGCATAGGGCGATTTTGCTCCGTATTTGAGCCAGCTCTGGTACGGCCCTGACGACCTGACCATTCCCCAACACACCAGATCAAGGATGACCTTAAATCCCTGCCGATGCGCCGCTTTCAAGAAATGCAAAAATACCCGATCCGTCTTCGACCACTGCCAAGTTGCCGGATTGTACTGTTTTTCCCCATGGAGCCGTTGGGCGGAGCCTCGGACGCCAAACTCGTCATCGATGTGCACAAAGCTCGATTCGCCGTACTTGATCATGTTCGGCCCCGCAAAGATGGGGTTGAAATAAAGGGCGTTGACGCCCAGTCGCCGTAGATAGGGTAGCTCCTGTTCCACGCCTTGCAGATCGCCGCCATAATAAGTGTTCCCATACATTCGCGCGGCGTTTTGGGCCGGGGTTAGCTTCGGGTTGGGGTGTACCTTGTTGATCCAGTACCACGGATCACGCCATGGCACCGTGTCCGGAGGATTGTTGGCCTTGTTGCCGTCACGAAAACGGTCCACCCATATCTGGTACCAAACGGCGCGCTTCGCCCAGCCGGGTGTGACCACCGTGGAACGCATGAAGCGGACATACGGGTGCTCGGTCGCGGCGAGCGGTGAGGACCGGAATCGGCCGTCAGCTAAATACAAGGTTTGGGTTCCATGAGTCAGGGCAAAATAATACCGGGTTTTCGAGCCTGCCGTGCGCAGCACCGTGCCCCAGGTGGTCGTATCCTGGATGCTGCCTTGCCGCGCCAGGGGAACACCACGCCAGGGGCCATGGGGTGGTTTAAGCATCACGGTAGCGCTGGACAGCCCGCCCTCCTGGGCCAGGACGCGCAGGCGCAGGACGTGGGATGACACGACATCACAGTACCGCCAGTCGCCTGGATTAAACGCGATGGCGGCGGTCGGCACTTGATTCGGCCCAGCCGCGGGAAAATGCCGCCACGGCCAAGGGACGGCAAGCATGTCATTGACGGCTCCAAAGGCGTTGGGCAGCGACCGCCAGGAACCCGGATTGGCCGCGCGGTCGCGCAGCGGCTGGCGCCGTGAGCCGACGGATTGGCCCATGGCGGTGGTGAGGGTAAAACCGAAGCGATAAATTCCTGGAAGCAGCTGGACGCGGGCCGCCCAGGTTCCGGTGGAAACCCGGTGCAGCGGCGTGGCCGAGTGCGACCATTCATTAAAATCACCCCGGACATATACCGCGCGCGGCGCAGGCTGGCCGCGCGGCGCCACATACTTGAACGTCACAGCCACGCGCTGCGGTAAGAGGTTCGGACCGGCCATGCCAGCGGCGTATAACGACGGATCACGCGTGGTGGCGCTGGCATGGGCGGGCCGGGCCGTCCCTCCACCCAGGGTCCAGACCAGTCCGACCGCCGCCGCCACAGTCGCTGCGATTTCCAGA
>JAJYFE010000027.1 GCA_021785435.1 Planctomycetota bacterium | reverse complement strand
TCAATAATCGGAACCACGGTTCTTCGGCAGCGCCGATCGAGGCCTCATCAAATACTAAATTCTCCGGAAGCATCGGCTGCCCACACGCCCTGCGCCGCTCCAATTCAACCCGGCCCCAGCCCGATCCACGGTGTAAGATCTCAGGCGCAACGGTCCGCGCCAACGCCCCGGTTCGCCGCAACTCCAACTCCAGGCGTTCTACACTGATCACCTGGTTGATTCGCCTTTCCACGGCGTTACACGCCGCGCCCCAATCGTTGCCATGCGCGATTTCCGGCGGGGCCAGCACCGCCCCATAGGCTTCCAACCACTCCCATTCCGCGCCCGGCGGCATCGGAAGACACTCCGCTTGCGTCCGCCCCAAACCCGCCTGAACCTCCAGATAAGGGTGGCCCGGTACGGAAAGGAATTCCTGCCAATGCCGCGCGCCCCGCGACGTTCCCCAGACGAAAACCTTCCGGCCGCGCAACCGCGCGGTGGAGGTCTGGAACAGCCCGCAACCCTGGCCGTCAAGGGAGGCAATCCAAGGCTGCCGCCCCTGCGGAATGCGAAAAAAGTAGTCCGCCGACCGCTCATTCCGCAGCGGGTAGCTGATGTCGCAACCCCTGTGGACCGGGAAGCTTGCTGGCCGCATAGCGCCGTCGTAGGCGAAGGTGTAGGCTTGTGTCGCCGGCGCCAGCACCCGGCCGCCGGGCTGCTCAGGAACTGCGATGTTGGACCACCAGTAGACCGGAACTTCCCGCGGATGTGGATTCGCCAAACGCACACGAACCAGCAGAACCGGCGCCTCTTCCGAAAGCCAGGCGTCTATCTGGTACGCCATTTGTCGCACCCGCTCCCACTCATAAAGCCGCAGGACCGGCCGGTGGCCGTCGGCCAACCGCGCCGCGAACACCGGCGCGCAGGTGATCGGCCAATGGCCCGGCCAGCCAAAATTCCACTCCACTCCACCGCTGAACCAGGCGTTGCGAATGGCCAGATTCGCCGGTTGGAAAACCGGATTGACGTACAACAACTCTCGGTTCAACGGCTTGTGAAACAGCGACCACAACCGCCCGCCAAGGTCGAGCAGGAAGATCGCACGCAGGTGCTGGTTCTCCAGCACCGCTACCCGGAATTTCCGTGCCTGCCGGCGGCGCGTGTAGCCGTCCTGAAGCCGATAGGGCAGGCAGCTCGTCACCCTCCCGTAGTCGATGAAACGCCGATCCTCCGGATCAACCGCGGGATCGACCAGCTGCGGAGCATTTGCGGCCGACGCCACCGCTTGAATATCGAACAGGGGATTTTCAGACCCCAGGTCGGCTGCGGGCATCGTCAGCTCGTCCAGATACAGTCGGACCGGGCCGATCGGTCCCCCGCACAGATCCTGTTTCATCGCTCCTATCGTCATACCTCCTGGTCGGGTTACGCGCCGTGGGTGTAATAAAGGACTTGACAGCGTCGCAAAAATACCATAGAATGTCAAATATGTGGAATCAGATTGGTTATTTTGGCAAAGAAGCGATGGCGTTATTGCTTGGCGAGGCCAAAGGTCAGGTGGAATCGTAGAGAATTGGCGTTGCAGACGCCCGGACCGAGGGCGGCGGGAACTTGGGGGGCTGGCGGCACAGCCCCCTTGATTGTGTTGCGCTGGTGCTATAGAATGTCACATATGGTATGTAACCGCGGTCCGCGATATGGCGCGAAGGCGCCCGCGGCGCTGCGGGTGGGCGCGAAGAACGGCCCGGTCGCGGGGGCGTTGACACTGGCGCGAGGTTGCTATAGAATGTCAGACAGCAAGATTGAGCTGCCTGGCGGAAACGGACGGGTTATAGGGGATCAGGCGGCGCGAGCCTGGGTGGGTGGTGGCAGGCTAGGATTACCAAGCCGGGCGGTTGCGCGACGCGTCGTAACAGCCGATTTGCACGCACTGAAGTTAAGGAGCCCGCCATGTCGAGTTTTGTCAACACGGAAAGGCCCACTCCCAACAGTGGTCACATTGTTCCCTCTTTTTGCAAGGAGTCACCCATGAACGGTTTTCCCACCCATCTGTTGGACCCGGCGGCCGAAGCCGCCATGGCCGGCGCCGGCGGCGTAGCCGACGCCTGTGGTCTTCGCGATGCTTACAAGGAGCCTAGCATGTCGGGTTTCGTCAACACGGAAAGCCCCACTCCCAACAGTGGTCACATTGTTCCCTCTTTTTGCAAGGAGTCACCCATGAACGGTTTTCGCACCCATCTATTGGCCCAGGCGGTCGAAGCTGCCGTGGCTGATCTTCAACCCGCCACACCCGCCGGGTGGGCCCAGCCGATCGGCGGCGCCGGGCGTCTCGGCGGCCACGTCGACGCCGCGTCTCTCCTGGAGGCGGAGCGGGGGATGCGCCCGGCGCAAAAGAAGCGCGCCGCGTTTACGCTGATCGAGCTGCTGGTGGTGATATCAATAATAGCTATATTGATATCTATACTTCTACCGGCATTAGCCAAGGCCCGGGAACTGGCCAACCGCGCCGTCTGCATGGCCAACGTGCGCGGGATCATCGAGTCCATGGTGACGTACGCCCAAAGTAACGGTGGGGTCCTTCCGGCCACCTTGGGCGGCGTTAATGGCACGCAGTGCCTGAACGGCTCCGTAATGCCGTATAAGGATTACACGGGAACGGAGAGAACGGCCCCGCAGGTGGTGCAGGAGTGGTACTCCCAGACCGCACCCGCCCTTTGGGCACGGTCGGACAGCCCGATGGGCTGCATGTGGCTCCTCGTGTTGCAGGGGTACACCACGCCGGCGAGCTTCATCTGCCCGTCGGATCCCCTGGCGATCGGCGCATCCGTGGAACAATATGAAAACGGCGCCATCGCCACCTACAGCGCTGATTTTGGAAACCTGCCGCCTGGGAATACCGCGGGCGCCGGTGGTTATGCTTTCACCTACGATTCCAATGGCCAGGGGGAAAGCTACTCCATCGCCCTACCCTGGTCCGCGGCCTACAACGGCTCGGGCGGTTTTAAGCTGCCCGGCCTCTGGTGGACCACCAACGGCGCCAACAGCTTGGTTCCATTGGTCAGCGACATGGCTCCCGCGGATGCGGGGCAGGCCGGCTGGCTTGGCTCCAGTGACGACGGCCCCGGCAATGGCGTGTACCAGCGCATCACCACCACGCTGCCGACCGCCAACACCTTCGGCCCCTATATTTACAACTCCGGCAACCATGCCGGCGACGGTCAGAACGTAGGCTTCGGCGACGATCACGTGACGTGGGAAACCTCACCGTATGTAGGGGAAAATGGCGACAACATTTTCACCTACACCACGGCCACGGGCGTGGTAAACGGCACCACCGACACCAGCCAGGTAGGCATCACCGGCAGCCTCAATTGGCAGATAATCTTTGACACCGTGCCAATACAGACACTGGCGCCTCCCTTTGATACCTGTATGGTACCGATCCGGACGGTGAATCCACAAGCCGCCGCTGCCGCTGAGGCATGGTGATACCGCGGCGGGGATCCTTGGACTGTTCGGTAACAGCTCCGCATGCGGTGCGCACGGCCTTAGCACGACTTTTGCCGATTTCGGAGGAACCGCAAAGTGTGATTTCGCGAGCCTTTTAGAATGGGCGTGGATTTTTTGCACGCTCGTATAGAAGACGGGGTGTGCCAAGACTCGCGCTGCAACGCGATTTCCGAAGGATTCGACCATTTACGCTACGGAAAAATGGCAAAAGTCGAGCTTAGGTGACGCTACGGGCGGAGGGTGGACAGAGGAGTGTATGGACTTGACGGTGAAAACAGCCCGCCTGGCGGCGCCGGCAAGGTTTCGCGCGAAAGGAGGGGTGAGGGTTGGAATTGCGCGTTCGCTTACGGTGGGCTTTCTGATCACGGTTCTGGCGTCAATAGCCACTGCGCGCGGCAAATTATTCGCGCCGGAGGCGCACACGTGCCTTCTGGTGCCGTTCGATGGCTCCGTCCAACCCACCATAGCGCGTGGATCTAAGCGGGTTAGTGGCTCCGCCACCTTCGTCCGTAGCAGGCGCTTCGGCCAAGCGGCACGGCTGGACCGGGGGCGAAGGCTGGTGTACGCCGCCAACGGCGGCAATCTGCCCAGGACGCAGGGAACTATCGAATTTTGGATCCGGCCATATTGGGGCGCGAAGTTAACGAAACCGCGCACGGTTTTGGCGTTTCTCAAACCAAAATCCCCTGGCGACTATATCAATATCAACGCCCTGTCGACGACGCATTTTGGGGCGGCATTCGCGGGCACGCCGCCTGGTCGGCCGGTGGTGTGGACGCGCGTGGATGGGAGCATGGCCGGCTGGGCGGCGAACAGTTGGCATCACGTGGCCGTGACGTGGCAGGCCGGGACGCTGCGCCTCTTCTTGGACGGCATGCTGGCAAGCCAGGCCACGGGAGCTCAGTTTCCGCATATCATGCCAACGAAGTTGATGGTGATCGGCGATGATTTTGACCTTGCGGAGCTGCGGATTTCAGACGTCGTGCGTTACCATCCACGCATTTCGACGGCGGCACCCAAGGGTGGGACGTACCTCGCAAGCATGACGCCCATCTATTTTCAGGGCCTGGCGCCGCCCATCGGCCTGAATGGTCGTTATCCCACAGTGGGCAGGCCGCAGCCTCGGCTGGCGCTTGGCGGGCACTATTATGCACGGGGACTTTTAATGTCTTCGCCATCGCTGGTACGGTACGAATTGGCCGGCAGATACGCGCGGTTCGTCGCCATCGCGGGTGCCAGCGCCCTGGAGCCTCACTGTGCACCGAGTCTCGATGTGAGCGTAGACGGAACACTGGTGTACCACAGTGGCGCACTTCAGGCGCGGAATGAGCCGCTCCATCTGAGCATCGATGTACGTGGCGCACGAGAGTTGACCTTGCGGGTGGAGACGCCGCGGGGCTGGAACTGGGGTAATGTTCTGGACCTTGCCGATGCGGTGTTGCTCAAGCCCGGCGCCGCGAAACCACGGACATCGCGCTACGGGACATTGCCGGGAACGACGATCGCGCTCTACGAGCCGGCGGATGCCTACCAGCTCAGATTCAAAGTGCCGCGGAGCACCAGTGGAATGTGGTTGGTTCCAAGATCGTACTTGGATGACTTCGATCCGAACGTCCAACCGTTAATTCCCGCCCACCCGCGGATCGCGCTAGCCGCGGCGCCCGGCGAGGCTGTTCCCGCCGAATGCCTGCTGCTGGCGGCGGCCCCGCTTTCCGACGTTTCCGTACACGTGACCGGCCTCGCCGGGCCGCATGGGGACGCCATCGCGGCGGGGTGTTTCGCGGTACGGCGCGTCGTGCGCACGCCGCTGCGCCAGGTCTATTATGCCCCGCCGACCGACACGCACGTTGTGGGGTGTTTTCTGCCCCCGTGGACGCCACAGTCCATCGCCGCCGACAGTTTTCGGGAAATATGGCTCACCGCTCATGTGCCGGTCCGGGCCAAGCCCGGTCGCTACCGCGGTCAATTGGTCATCAAGGGCCATGGAAGCCGGGACCGCTGCCCAGTTGAACTGACCGTGTACCCCTTCCACCTTCGTCCGAATCCGACTAAAAGTCTCGGCATCTACATTTACATGGCGCAGTCACTCGATAAACCGCGGCTCGTTGAGGCGTGGCTTAACAATCTGAAGCAATATGGCGTGAACAACTTGGTGACTGACTTAACTATCCACTATGCACGCCATGGCAAAGCGATCTATCCTGACTTCACTGTCGTGCGCCGGGGGCTTGACTTGATTCGGGCGTCCGGCATGACCGGAACGATCGTCATTTATGACGGGCTGGAGCACTTGGCCGAAATGCTTGGGCACTACAACCTGAAGGCAGATCCAGAGGTGCTTAATAGCGACAGGCGTTTTTGGGCAGTCGCGCGCAAGGCCATGCGTGGGATGGTTCGGCTTCAGAAGTCCTACCCGACGCTGCATTTAGCGGTGTCGCACCTCGACGAGGTTTTTGATAACGGCCGTTTTCCTTTGTACCTTGAGCTGGCCAAGGCGGTACGCCAGGTGCCCGCGGTACCGCTTTACGCCACCGTCAACACTCTCAATCATCGATCGGACCAGAAGCTGCATGAAATACTGCCCTACGTGAATATTCTCGGCAACCATGGCTATACATTTGAGTGGTGGCTTGCACGTGGCCACACCTTCAGGCAGTACAAGCGCGAATTAGCCAGCGCCGGCGATGTTGCGTGGGTGTACCACAACGATATTGGCGCGTACTACACGGCTAAGTGGGCACGCATCATTAACGGATTTTACCTCTGGGCGAGCCCGTTTCGAGTTGCGTGCCCATGGTGCTACCAGTGGTTCCGCGGCAACCCCTACAACGACACGGAGGGGAAACTGGGCAGCTTCGGAATGGAACTCCCCGGCCTAAACGGTCATCCGCTGGAGCTGGTGCCGACTAAGGTTTGGGAGGCCATGCGCCAGGGCGGCGACGATCTACGATACATCGCCACGCTGCAGGCGCTTATTGTTAAACAGAGAAAGGCCCATCCCCGCGCGTCCCTGGCCGCACAAAGAGTTCTAACCTCTTTGCGTGCCTTGATCACCGCTCCACTTAAGAAAATCCGAAAAGGCTGGAAGGGTGGCGTGGCGGCCGGTACTCCTGCGGTTTCACCGCTGATCCACGCCCTGGCCCAGTCTTATAGCGGCGCGCAATGGCAGGTCCTGCGCCGCCGCATCGCCATGGCGATCATCACGCTACAAAATGCCGGCAAGTGAGGGGTTCTTCCAGGAGCAAGCGGATGGCGCAACCTTCCCCGCATATTCTGCTGCTGATGACGGATCAGCAACGTGGAGATTGTCTGGGCTGCGACGGCCACCCCGTGCTGGAAACGCCCTATTTAGACCAGTTGGCTGCGGAGGGTACGCGTTTTCGCCACGCCTACAGTGCGGTGCCTTCCTGTATCCCCGCCCGTGGCACACTGCTGACGGGCATGGATCAGTGGCACAGCGGTCTGCTGGGTATGGGCACGGCGTGGGGACCGATCCGATCGGATTATGCCCACACCTTGCCGGGCGAACTGGCCAAGGGCGGCTACCACACCCAAGGCATTGGCAAGATGCACTTTGCGCCAGCGCGATCGCTCAACGGCTTCCACCATACCATCTTGGATGAGCACCACATGGATCAGCCGGGCCAGCTTTCCGACTATAAGCGTTGGTTCGAGGAGCATAAGACCGAAAGCTACGGAGTCCACGACCACGGCCTGGATTGGAACTCCTGGATAGCCCGGCCGAGCCATCTGCCCGAACATCTGGATCGGACTTACTGGACAGCCCAGCAGGCTATCGAGTTCCTAAGTCGTCGCGATCCCACCAAACCGTTCTTCTTGATGGTGAGCTTTATGCGGCCGCATACGCCCTTCGACCCGCCGCAACGCTACTACGACATGTATGGAGACCGGCCCGTCGCGGAGCCGTACATCGGGGAATGGGCGGCGGTTAACGATGATCCGATAGAGGCGGCCAAAATCGACGCCTGGCGGGGGCGGCGCTCCACAGAGGAAATCCGCCGGGCACGGGCTTGTTACTACGGAAACATCACCTTTGTTGATCATCAAATTGGCCGGCTCCTGCTTGAGATGCTTTATCATCATCGCGAAGCGTGGGACAATACGCTGGTGGTATTTCTTTCCGACCATGGCGACATGCTGGGCGATCATCACTTGTGGTGCAAAACCTACGCGTACGAGGGGGCGGCCCATATTCCGATGATCGTCCGGTTGCCCAATGCCTGGGAACCACCGCGCGGACAAGTCCTAGAGCAGGTCGTGGAATTGCGGGATGTCATGCCCACGCTTCTGGATGCCGCCGGACTGGAAATCCCGCCAACCTGCCAAGGCCAAAGCATGTTGCCGCTGCTAAGCGGCCAGGGGGATACACATTGGCGGCCTTGGCTGCATGGAGAGCACGGGTTGGCGTATCATTACCAGCAGGCTAATCACTACCTGACCGATGGTCGGGAAAAGTATATCTGGTTTCCTTATCTGGACCGCGAACAACTATTCGATTTGACGGCCGATCCGGGCGAATGCCACGATCTGGCCGGCCAGGCGTCGAGGACGGAACAGTTGCAGCTGTGGCGCCACCGCTTGGTGACGATTCTTGCGCAACGCGATTGCGGCCTGGTAGGACACGGAAAGTTGCTCCGTCAACCGCAGGACCGGTTCATTACGCATCCCTACAAGGCGTAGAGATGCGCCTGGAGAAAGCCGCTATGAACCACCCACCCTTGCCACGCCATCCCCGCCGAGCCAACCAACCTTCCGGCCAATGGCATTGCCCCGCGTAGGGTTTATTTGCGTTGACAAATCCCTGGAAAAACTGTTGGGGGCACGGGCCGACAAATGGCTGAAAATCTTTGACACCATGAACATACCGACGCGGGCGTCTGCGTTTGGCACCTGCGTGGTGCCGATCCGGACGGTGAAGCCACAAGCCGCCGTCGCGACGGAGGTGTGGTGGCGCGGCGGGGATATCGCGTTCTGGCCGGCCACGCGCGGCGTCATCCGGTTCCTTGGCGATGGCGGGTGGCGTTGGCGCGATCCCTGTTATACTATAGAGTGTCACGTGGTAGGTCGTTGGTCCCTCGCCGCCGAAGCGGTGAAGGGGGCAGTTGTTCTGCCGGTTTCAAGGAGACCCTTATGAACACGCAGCCCAATACGCTATCCGGATGCGGCATGCGGACGGACCGGAATGCGCAGGTCAGCTCCGGTGGGACTTTTTTATCCGCTGGCTCCCCCGGGGTTCTTTCCCTCCCCGGCGGCCAGCAGCGCGGTCCGGCTGCGGAGCAGCTCGAGGCCGTGTCCGCGGGGATAACGCGGCGCGATTTTGTCACGGGCGCTGCTGTGGCGTTCGCGGCGACGGCGGCACTGCCCTCCGTACCCGCGAATACCGCTAAGGCCAGCGGCCGATGGACCATTGTTCAGCAAAGCGGCGCCACCCCCGCGGAGCAGACTGCGGCGGAGGAATTGGCCTCCTTCCTTAGGCTAAGTACAGGCGGCAGGTTCGAAATCCGGGCTGTAGCAGTCGGCGTCCCGCCCGAAAAAGCAA
Organism: Planctomycetota bacterium; assembly: GCA_021785435.1. Taxonomy (GTDB): domain Bacteria; phylum Planctomycetota; class Phycisphaerae; order WQYP01; family WQYP01; genus JAKCCC01. The sequence continues at coordinate 28,484 of JAJYFE010000027.1, read as the reverse complement.
TTATCGTCGGGCCGGGGCCGGTGGCGCAAGCGCTATTTCCCGACGAAGCCCTGCACAGACTGCAGCCGGAAGAATTCGTCATGCGCAGCAGGAAGGGCCGGCTGCTGCTGGCGGGAGGACGACCGCGCGGGACACTCTATGCGGTCTACCAATTCCTGCAAAGGTTTCAGGGTGTGCGGTGGTGGTCCCCCCACGCGACGAGCGTGCCGCGCCGTGGTGCATTTCAAATTCCCGATCTCAATGAGCACGGCCAACCGGCGTTCCAATACCGGTATCCCTGGTGGTTTGACGGCGTGTATTCCCCGCAGTGGGAAGTCCGTAACGGCGTCAATGGGGGGGTATTCGGTTACTACATCCCTGGTAGGCTTGGCGGCGGCGTCAAATATGCCCACCCACCGGGATTCGCATCGACCTTTTACAATCTTGTGCCCCCTCAGAAATACTTTGCGGACCACCCCGACTGGTATAGCCTTATAAACGGCAAACGCACCTGGGTTAATGGCCAGCTTTGTTTGTCCAACCCCGCCCTGCGCCGTTTCGTGGTCGAGCGTGTCAAGCAGCTGTTGCGAGAGCCACAGAATGCAAATGCCTCCATCATTTCGGTCTCCCAAATGGACAACGGCTGGAGTAGCGAATGCAAGTGCCGGCGTTGTTTGGCTACCGACAAGGCCCACGGCGGCCCGTCCGGTAGCCTCCTCACGTTTGTAAATTACGTCGCGGAGAGGATCGAGCCCGAGTTTCCGCAGATCGCGGTGGACACCCTCGCCTACATTTATACGCTCACGCCACCGACGAACCTTCGCGCGCGTTCCAACGTAATCGTGCGGGTATGTCTGAGCCCGACCCACCAAGGGGGCCATGGCCCGAACCAGCTTCAGCCCATCAACCCCGATTCACCGTATTTCCGTCGCGTCGTCGACGGCTGGTTGCGTATTTGCCGGCGCGTCTACATCTGGGACTACGTCACGGATTTCCACAACTACCTGGTGCCATTACCGAACTGGTTCACGCTCGGCCCCAATTTGCGCTTATTCCAACGCTGCGGCGTCCAAGGCGTGTTCTCAGAGGGGGCTTGCTGGGGCGTAGGCCCCAACAATGGCGCGGGCGCGGAAATGGGCGAATTACGTTCTTGGCTGACAGCGCAGCTGCTGTGGAATCCGCAGCAGGACGACCGCGCGCTGATCCGCGAATTCCTGGAAGGCTACTACGGGCGGGCTCCCGCGCGTACGATTTACCGCTATCTTGAGTTGATGCACAAAGCGTCGCGGGGGTTTTGTCTGGCCACCGGGCAGGGGCGTTACATCGACTCGCCGCAGACGGCCTTTTTCACGTTTCCCACATTGGCCAGGGCGGAGCGGCTCTGGCAAGCGGCGGAAAAAGCCGCTGGAAGTGACCCGGAAAAACTCGAGCGCGTACGGATGGGGCATTTGGCGGTGCGCTATGTGTTCTTATGTGAGTGGGCAAGGCTACAGGCAGAATGTCGCCGCCAAAAGGCAATCTGGCCGTTGCCGGCGTCACGCCGGGCGGTAGCGGCCCAGTTCGCCAAGGTTTGCCAGGGTGTTCCTGGCAAGCCTTGGACCGCCGTGCGGGAGCTAAATGAAGCCGGTTTTACCGTTGCTGCGTTTTTGAAGGAACTCGGCAAGAAGGCGGAGTAAAGTGCATTGGTTTTCCCCGTGGAGATCGCAGCAACGGAGGAGTGCTGGCGACATGGAAAACGGCGGCGGCGGAACCAACGAGAGGCAGCGTGTTCATCTTGGTCATGGACGATCGGGCACTCGATACCATCCATCATGGGGGCCATCCGCACATTGCCACACCAACTTTGGACGGCCTGGCCGAACAGGATGTCTATCTTCGCCCTTACATCACGGTGCCGATCCGCGCCCCGAGACGCTTGGGATAGTACGCTGGCAGTATTCTTTTGCGATCGCGGGGATATGCTCGCCGACCACCGTTTATGGCACAAGACGCTTCCGTACGAGGAATCCGCCCGCATTCCCATGATCCTCAGGCCGCCGAATGCGTGGCGGTCGCTGCGCGGGCAGGTGATCGGCCAAGTGGTTGCACTGCGGGACATCCTACCCGCCCTCTTGGGCGCTGCCAGATTGGCTGTGTCAGCCAGCTGTCAGCGGCGTGGCACGCCGCCGCTCGTGCGGGGGTCAGGCGGTGTTCCCTGGAGCTCCTATTTGCACGGGGAACGCGCCTTGGATAGGCAGATAGAACCGGACAACCATTATCTGGCGGGTGGTCACGAAAAATATATTTGGTCCCCTACCTGGGGCGCAAGCAGTTGTTGGAACATATTGGAGGATTCTGCCGAATGCCAAAATCTGGTAAAGGCGCCGGTGGAGACATTTGCGGTGTGCGACGGCGGCTTGGCGCAGGATGGAAAACTGTTCAGCCAACCGCTCGACCGGCCGATCGCTCATCCTTTCCAGAGGCAACCAAACAATGGTGTAACATCTTGCTTGATCGCTGAAACGTAGAACCGTCGTAACACCTCGGTTTCTTGTGAGAGGACTAAACCGCTATGAACAATATTCTTCTGCTGCCCCAACCCCGGCAAATAAGCTGGGGCGGAGGCGAATGGCGCTTACCCCGTGGGGGAGTCATTTCCATTGACAGGCCGGACCCCGCTCTGGTTTCAGCCGCGAAAGAACTTGAAAAGCTACTGGGGACGCGTGTCGGCGGATGGCGCTGGACACGGGCTGCACCGCCGGCGGGGGCGCAGGCCATTCGCCTGGAATCGGGTGCGGCGGTGGCACACGAGCAGGGTTATACCATTGAGGTTCGACCGCAGGGGGTGGTGGCGCGAGCCAGAAACTCGCGGGGGCTGTTCTACGCCGTCCAAACGTTGAGACAACTCGCCCAATGTTGCCAGCGTTCCTGGCCCTGCATGACCATTGCCGATCAGCCGGATTTCGCACGGCGCGGCTTTTATCACGATATTTCCCGCGGCAAGGTGCCGAAGGTGCAAACCATTCTGTGGCTGGTGGACCAGCTGGCTCAGCTGAAAATCAACGAGTTTCAGCTCTACGTTGAAAATGTATTCGCATTCCAGAGGCATCCCGACTTTGCGCAGGACACCACGCCTCTGACCGCGGCGGAGATCCGCCGTATTGATGCGGCCTGTCGCCTGCGCCATATCGACTTTGTTCCTTCGCTGGCTTCGCTTGGGCATTTTGAAAAAATACTTCGGCTGCCCCGTTACCGGCATTTGGCGGAAGCGGAGCCGGCGGATCTCAAGAGACGCGGTGTCACGTGCGGGACCGATGATCCGTCCTGGGGCGATAGCCCCTGGACGCTCTGTGTGACCGATCCGGAGGCGAAAAAGCTTCTCGCCGAGATGTACGATGAATTTTTGCCCAACTTTTCCAGTCCGCGGTTTAACATTTGTTGCGATGAGGTCTACGACCTAGGGTTGGGCCGCAGCCAGGCCGCGGCTCGGCGGCAGGGTGTCGGACGGCTGTACGTCGACTGGATTAGGTATTGCGCCAAGCTGGCCGCCCACCATGGCAAACGCGTGCAGCTTTGGGGGGACATGATGCTAAAATACCCGGATTTAATCCGCGATCTGCCCGTGGACGCTACGGTCCTCGAATGGGGCTATGGGGGCAAGCATCCGTTTAGGGAGCATGGCCAGTTATTCGCCGCCTCTGGCCGGCCCTTCTATGTCTGCCCCGGTACCTCCACTTGGAGTTCCCTCGCCGGGCGGACGGCGAACGCCTTTGCGAACATGCAGAACGCCGCTTTAGCCGGACTGCGGCACGGCGCTGTGGGCTACCTCAATACCGACTGGGGTGATTTTGGCCATCAGCAATTACTCGCCGTGAGCCTGCTGCCGATGGCGTTCGGTGCCGCGGTCTCATGGAATCATCGCCCAGCGAGTGACACAGCTATCCTCCAGGCCGCCAGCGTCCAGGTTTTCGGCGACCCCACCGGAACAATCGCCCAACTCGTCGCCGACATCGGGAACGTCTATCGACGTATCAATCGAGAAAAGCCGCCCGAAAGTTCGCTCGATTTCCAACTTTTTCGTGAGCCGTGGTGCCAGACCACTCACCTGGAAAACGCGCGACTGGATTGCTTGGCCACAGAAATCAGGCGATTGAATCGGCATTTGGCCGGGCTAAAACGCGTGCGCAGTACGACCCAATCTCAGGCCTTGATCTTACAAGAACTGAACTTTACCATCCGCCTGGTTCAGCACACTCTGCGGCGGACTATATTGCGGGCGCGGCACCGGTCGGCGCCCGAGGTGTCGCCGCCGGAAATCGTGGCACTCCTCTCGGATATTCGTGCCCTGCGCCGGGAATTCAAGACGCTGTGGCGGAAACGCAATAAAGAGTCGCGGCTGGCGGATATTGATGCCCATTTTGTGAGACTGGAGGGCGAGTACCGACGAATCGGTTCGCCCTATACCACCGCGCCTAACCAAGGGGACATGCCGTTAAAAAAGGCTGAAGATAAGGGCTGATGGTTTTCGGCTTGGATTTTATTTCTCCGAGCACGTGTGTGAGTGTCTGCTCCCCTTCGCCCACGGTCAGGAAGGGGCGGTTGTGAGCTCCGTTCTTACGTGTATGTTGCTACATCCGTTCGGTGGGATTGAATTGCGAGGAATAAGGCGGCACGGATTAAACCTCCAACCAGTGGCGGTTTTGACGGAACCACGTCCAGACCTCTTGATCTTTGTGGTTAGGAGGCGTTGTCCTGAACCAGGATGGCGCCCCGCTGTCGGTAGCGCGGGGCAAGTTGTCGTTGCAGGAAATGGAGATAGGTGTGGCTGTTAAACACTGGGTCGCGCTGGTCAAGGAAGCGGCGGTCTTGCAATTCCACCGCTCCGAGTATCTTCACGCTTTTCCGCTCACCGGTAATGGGCACCTCGGGCGGGCAGGGCGTCGTTTTCGGCTTTACCCAGCGAGGTAATCCACCTGTCGAACCGCGGGCGCTGCCGGCCAGCGGATGCCTGCGGAGGATGAAGATATGGGGCAATGTCAATTGGCGGGACTGGCCTGCGGGGACAGCAGACCCGGAAGTCTGCACCGGTGCGATGGAGAGCAGATTTGAGTCGGAGAGGTGGAAACCGTCGCCACGCCGATGTTCCGGCGTGTAGTCGAAGGTAACCGCGTTGCCGTGAGGCAGGGTGGCAAGCAACTCGCCGCGCACGACGGAACCATTGGCGTGCCCGTTTCGCGCTCCCCCGCGCTACAGTTTAGTCGCCCGTGGCGACCCTGGGGCTATGAAGCGGGCCCGCCTTTTCGTATTTCACGGTTTGCGGTAGTAGACCTTGAGACGGCGCACCCAATAAGTGAAATCGTTCTGGCGCGGGTTACAGCCGATCCGTAACAACCTGACTTGGGCCGGAGCGAACCCGGGAGGGGCATCAACCGACCAGACGATGCTCACGGTGCGCCAGTGCTCAGAGAGCCGGTAGGGAAAAAAGTACGAGTGCTTCGCTGTGACGGCCATCAACACACTATCGTTGAAACCCGCGGTGATCGGCCCGCTCTTGACCTGAAAGGTTAGCCCCACCGATTTCGCCAGGCTTTCGGCGGGCCGATGCAAGCGCAGGTAGGGATATATCCAATGATCGACGCCCGGTGGGAACGTTACGTGGACGCGGACCGCGCGCTGCCGCGGATCTGCGGCGATGTTCATCTTTCCGGACGAATTCACCTGCCAGCGATCGACATTCGCCCAGCCCAATGTCCGGGCCGTGAGCCCGGCGGCCGCAGGGACCTTGTCCAGACGAATGACTATGGGAACCACCACCGGATCGGTCCGACGATGATTGAACCGTCCCGCCAGCTTGAGCTCCACCGGGCGAAGTGGATCAGCCGTGGCGACCGGATTCGCGCGAATGACCAGCCGTAGCCGGACGCGCTCCACCGCCGGATACTGCGATCCAAGCCGCGCTTGCTACCACCGTCGCCACAATGCCGACGGCACGGCCGCGCAGAAATTTCCTCTTTATTCCCATGGGGAATACTCCATCTGTACGCGCATCCTGCATTACCGTTTCATCGCCGACCATTGGGTTAACCGGGCCCCCGCTCCCTCTGGAATCTCCGAGCCATCGGCAGCCATTCGAAAATGGACTGCCGCCCGTGAGCACCCCAGCCCGGATGGGCTCGCACGCCGGGCTTTGCGTGCAAGTTTGGCGGAAGCGCGTACCTCCGAGGGCCAAAGGATCCAGATTCGGCCTGAGCACCCGCGGACGCCCCTCATGTTCCGTATAGGTCGCCACATGCTGATCCTACATAATCAATAAGACATTCCCGCCACGTTCCTGTCCAAGCCACCGACGATGCCGCCGCGCCACTACCGTACCCCAAGTCGGTACACGTTTCTCCACGTGGTCACCTGGCCGGGCTTCAACTCGATACGGATGAAATTCTCCGGGCAAACCACGGTCCGGGCGACGAAGAAATGAAAGGCCAGGAGCGGCCGATTGCCGAGGATTGTGATCTCGGCACCGGTCTTCATGTTGATCACCGTAGCCTCGTTATCGGCAACCTTATGCCGAAACCCGCGCAGATCGCTGAACTCCTCTTCTCCCTTGGCCACGGGGCGCCGAAAGGTAATCGTTTTTCCCCGACTCCTAGCTAGTCCGCGCCAATTTCGCACAAGTTTGGCCGCGAAGGGAAATTCCACCTTGTACTCCGGCCCGATTGGATCGTTGTCGATCGCCACCATATTGTGGCAGTACGTCGTGGTGAAGATGGTTCGGTGGCCGGTATTCTTAAGATAGTGGGAAATGATGAATTCGGCCGACCCGGAAGGTAAGGTAATACGCTTGCGGTACAGGTATGCCCAGCCCCGGCCATCCGACATCACCTGCCTGAACCCCAGCCAGTTTTTGCCGTGGTGAATTCTCCATCGTCCGGCTTTGATGATGCGGTAGGGATAGGTGAACAAGTAGGTCGGCTGTCTGACCTTCAGTAACAGGCCGACGCCGATCTTCAAGAATGTCTGCCCCACGGACGCAGTCCCGTAGTCCATGGGCGGTGGCATGCCCTCAAAGCCACAACCGAACTCCTCGGCCGTGCCGATGCCATCTTCCTGGTCGAGTGGATCGTGGGGCCTTTTCCATTGGCGAAAGAACGTGTGCCCTTTGTAGGTGACGCGGGCAACCATACCGGACCAGTCGAACCGAGGGCCTCGATAGTAGCCCTCGGGACCGGGGAGGTACACCCCAAGCGCGACCAGCCCGTTGGTCAGGGTGATCACGGGATAGGGAGCCCTTGCGCGCATGCCTTGTCCACCGGCACGGAGGGATCCGGTGAAAAAACACGCGACGATTATCCCTAAGCAACTCGGCAATCCCCGCACCCGAACGATTTCCACCTCGTGACCCCTTCCCTCCTGCCGTTTTCCCGGTTGGAGGTTATGGCTGGCGCCAATCCAACACAACGCCGGTGAAGACTTCCGGGCGGTCGCGCAGACCATTGTACGCCTCCACGATGCGCGTCGGCGGCAGGCGGTGTGAGATAAGCGGCTCCAGCTGAAGGAGGCCGCGCTGAATCCAGGCGAAGATCATTTCAAATTTAGTGAAATGCGAGAGCCGTCCGAAGGGATCAGGATAGGTTGGCCAGCGCCATTCCAGCGCCCCCTGCACCCGAATTCCCCGCAGGTGGACGTCGCTGAGGAACTCGGTCAGATTGGTCCGCACCGGAGCCCGCGGTGATCCCAGGAGCACCAATTGTCCCAATGCCGCGGTGGCCCCGACGGCCTGCAAAGCCACGGCGCTGTGGCCCACGGATTCGACGACGATGTCCCCCAGCGCTCCGCCGGTGATACGCCTGATCTGCTCGGTCACCTGGTCACCCTCGCCGCCAATGGTCTGGCCAATGCCGCAGCGCCGGGCAAGCTCACGGCGGGCGGACAGGGGATCCACGCCGATGACCCGACAGCCGCGCAGGCGAAAAATCTGCGCTGCCAGATTACCCACCATGCCCAGGCCAAAAACGACCACCCAAGGATCGTTCTCCAACGTGCTCACCAACAGGGCCGTGATAGACACTCCGGCCATGCGCGTGGCCGCGGCCAAGGCCGGGTCCATTCCCGCAGGCACGGGAAAAATCAGTTTTTCGTCGCTGTAGCACACCAGGGAGGAATGCTCGGCGAAGGTGAAAACTCGTTCTCCCACGCGAGCGTTCGTCACGGACTGTCCCGCAGCCCGCACGATGCCCACATTGCCGTAGCCGGGCCGCCAGGGGTAGGCGCACCAGCTGCCTTTTTCGAAAACGCGGGGTTCGGTACCCGTGTAATTCGCCAGCTCCGTGCCGGCGCTGATGACCGAGCATTCCGTTTCGATGACCACTTGGTGCGGGCCGATGGTCGACAGGTCCAGTTCTCCCGGACGCACCTCCACTTGGCCGGGTCCCGTAATTACCACCTCATGAAATCGCATGTTGTTCTCCACAGGTTTTAAAGTCCAAGCTCCACTGTTTCCGTTCCAGTGTTCCAACCGCCTTCTGTTTGTCGTACGGACCTTTTTTGGCTGTATCATGCCGGGGCGACCGCCACACGGTCCACGCCGTATCGTCCCGCTGGACCGGCGGGATCGCGTTCCACCACCGCCTCCAAGCGGGTGGGACCGCTGGCCAAAGGCACGGGTCCAATCATCCGCGTGATCAGCCCGGCGTTCACCTCGGCAGGCTGGACCGGTTGCCGGAACGCATACCCCCCGCACCGAACACACAAAGTTCCTGGCTCGGAAAGGACAGGCAGATCGACGCTGATCTGATAGGCGCCAGCCCGCGCGACCTGAACCTCCCAAAAACCGGGATTATCGATACCCCAACCGCGCTGCTCATGGTCCGGTTCATAGCACCGCCAGTCTTGGCGGGTCAGCCAGGTGACCCGTTCAGCCTGGCTGCCGATGGTGATTCGTGGCGGGGCATAGTTATCCGGCCGCGTGCGTGACACATCGTCGAACCAACGCGCATAGGCCCCGCGAAGCTCGGCAACCAGGTCGGGATGCGTCCCGGCCAAATTTTGGCGTTCGCCCGGATCGTTCGGCAGATCATACAATTCGTCGGGGGCGGAGAAGGGCGGGCTGCGCCAGTGCAAACGTTCCTCCCACCCCGCCGGCGAAATCCACTTGAAGCGTTGGCCGACCGCAGTGGCATTACGATAGGGCGTGGGCTGATCGCCCCGGTGCCATTGCAGGCAGATCACCCGATCCGGCCATTGGTCGGGGCGGATCTGACCGCTTAGTAACGGCAATAGGTTAACCCCGTCTATGGCGCGATCCGTCGGCATGGCGGCGCCGCAGGCCGCCGCCAGCGTCGGCAGTACGTCGATCGGGTTGGCGATCCGGTCTATATCGACACCCGCGCTAAACCGCCCCGGCCAGCGCCAGAAGCACGGCGCGCGGATGCCACCCTCGTACACGGAAGTCTTCTGATCCCGCAGTCCCCCGTTGAATCGCACCGGGTCGTGCCGTGGGCCGTGGTCCGAGGCAAACAGCACGATGGTCCGCGGCGCCAGGCTCAGCTGATCCAGTGCCGCCAGCACACGGCCCACGTTCCAATCGATATTTTCCACCATCCCATACAGCCGGGCTATTCCGTCCGGCATACCGGCGTGGCGGTATGGCCCGGCCCACCGCTCGGCCACCTCCAGGGGATCGTGCGGGGCGTTGGTCGCCAGGTAACAAAGGAAGGGGTGGGACTGGTGGCGGCGGATAAAGTCAATCGCCGCATCGGCGTAGATATCGGTACAGTAGCCCTGGTAACGTTCCAACACGCCATTGTGCATCAGGTCCGGATCAAAGTAGCTATCGCGTCCAATATTCGCCGGTTGGCGCAGGCCGCCGCCATTATGAACCACGGCTTCCTCGAAACCCCTGTCGACGGCGCGCATGGGATAACTGTCGCCGAGATGCCATTTACCGAAGATACCGGTCGTGTAGCCGTGGTCGCGTAGCACTTGGGCCAACGTGATCTCGTTGGGGTCCATCATGGAACGCCCCTGGTAGGTGTCGATGGCCCGCGTGCGGTAGGGGTACCGCCCGGTCATGAGCGCCGCGCGCGCGGGGGTGCAAAGCGGACCGGAGCAATAACGATTCAGCCGCACCGACTGCCCGCGCAGGACGTCCAGATGCGGCGTGCGGAGCTGGCGATTGCCGTGCGCCGCAATATCCCCCCAACCCAGATCGTCCGTGATGATTACGAAGACGTTTGGTGTCATGTATTTCCCTCCCCGTCGGCGTGCGGGCGTTCCCCTGTTTTTCACCGCTTTTTTCCGTGCAACCAGAGGGTGGCCCCGGTTACCCCTTCCACGGTCTGCCCGCGCGGATTGATGAAGCGGATGCCCCGTCGCTTATCGAAAGAAAAGTCTATTCGCCTTGTGGCGAGGGGGCCGACCGCGGAATAAACCAGCACCGAACCGTTAGGCATGGCCCCCACCCAACCGTTTTTCGGAAGCGTCAGCGGCGTCCCACCCGCGCGGACGACAAAAGGAGTTTGGCCTCGGTTAACGGTAACAACCAGACCGTTGCTGTATTCGACCCGGATCACTTTGAATGCCGGACAGTTATCCTGTGCCGGCTCGAAATGGATATCCGCATCCCGCATCAGGTCGTTAAGCGTCTGCCATCGATCATGCCACCGGTAGAGGATGCGCCTGACCGGCACCAGATCGTAATAGCGTTGCAGGACGCCAATGGTCATCGCTATCGTAAAAGGCTCATCCCGGTTGTAGGCTTGCAAGGGGTAGCAGAAATAGTAGGCGCCGTTTCCCCAAAGCACGGTCATGGCGTTGTAAGCGTCGATGCCACGATAGGGGTGGGCGGGCGTGCCAAAGTAGCGTGCGCTGCCGTAGCCCAGCCAGCCGGCCCTAGGGAAGGTGAAAAAGCGGTAGCCCAGGCCCATGCCGGCGAAGGCGCTGAGCCGTTGCAGTTCGTGCAGCTTATAGGCGGGGGTCAGCAGACGGTTAGCGCCGTCGAAAACGCCATAGTCGCCGGTGGCGATCCAGCGACCCAGTAAAGGTGTGTTCAGCAGGGTCTCGCTGCTCAGGGGACCATGGTGCAAGCGGACCTCCAGGCGTGCAAAGTGGCGCTCCGTGTAGATAAGAAACCGCCCCACTCCGGCGCCAATGCTCCAGGGCGGCTCCACCGAGTACGCTGGCCCTGTGGATCCGAGTTGGTCCACAAACTCGGCATCCGTGCCGAACGAATTGGCGATATCCGTTTCCTGGAACCGGGCTAGGCGCGACCAATCGGAGAATGAGGAGCGCCCCTTCCCCCGGGCGTACCGCAGGCGGTGCAGGGCGAGGTCCATTGGCGGCCACCCGGGCGGAACCGGTCGGGCCATGGATTCCTTGAACAGGCCGGCCTTGTAACTGGGGCCGGCGTGGTGGCCGATGAAGAGGTAATTGTCGCGGAGGCCCACCCATCCGAAGCGCTTGGCCGTCGCGATCAAGCCCCTTAGGTCGCGCAGGTTGCCGTATATCTTGTCAGTGCACGGCGGATATTTCGGGGGCCAGTAGGCGTCCGGGTTGGCGTAATCGAATCCACCGTACTGCCAGGTCTGAATGATCGTGTAGAAACGAATTGTCCCCGCCACTTCCCGGCCTAATCGCTTGAGAAACACCTGGTTGTTCTTGTAATTGTAGTCCCACAAATCCACGAACATGCTCTTGGCCAGCTGCGGCCCATACTGGCTGGGTTGGTTCGGCAACGGCCCAACCGCTTTCCAGAGGTTGGTGCTGACCCCAACGACCAATTGTTCGCGCACCAGCCGGCGAAGCCCGAAGGCGAAAGGCGGGTACTTGGCCGGGGGAGCGATATTCCGGCGCCAGTGCCGGGCCTTAAGGCCAACTTGGGCGCCGTTGACGGAATTTGACCGTTCCCAGTTCCACTGGCCGTATAACCAGAAATGCCCGCGGCGATTCCAAAACCCGGCCTGTACCACGTTGCCCGGCCAAGCCTCGCGAATACGCGTGGTCACCGTAAAGGGCTTAAAGGCCGCGGGCCGCGCAAGCCGGCCAGGCTCCACTTCCGAGGCGATTGGTTCACTCAAACCCAAGTCGATCTTGATAAAAGGGCCCGTCATGGCAAAGGTCATCCAGTAGTAAGTCGGGCTGGAAATTCCCAAGATCCGGTACATCGCGTAAACCCGCCGGGCACGGACGTCGACGGAACTGCGAAACAACCGGAGCCTGTAGCGGCCCGGCATAAACGTGTGATGCTTTATTCGAATTACCGGCCCGAGATGCTTGATCAGAGATAGTCTTTGCCCGTTGAAACGCAGCAGCAAGGGGCTAAACGGCCTGTCGAGGTTGATCGTCACCTTTCCCCCGTCGATGGGCAGGGTGGTGATGAAACGCCCACCCACCGCCGCGGTGGCCACAGGGGGGACCGCCGCCGGCGTTGGCGGCCGCCCGGCGGACGCCACAGCGGCCATCCCAGTCAACGCCACCGCCATCCCTACTGCCTTTTTCGATATTGCGTTTTTCATAATCGCTCCTGGAAAATCGGTTTTATTAGCCCCCGGCACGTCCTTTGCCCTGGCCCCTCCCTTACCGCAGATGGATGGCGGCGAGGCGGCGCGCCGGCATACGAGCTTCCACGCGGCCATCCACGACCGGCAGGGATGGCCCGTCCCGCTCCAGCGGGTCAGACCAAGCTGCGCCAGCCAGTTTGCGGCCCGGAATGGCGATTTGAGCCGTGACGGTGTCAGCGGTCACGTTGGCCAGTCGAAGAACCATGCCGTCGCCATTCTCGGCCGGCTTCATGGCCAGGACCAACAGCCGCGGATCGGAGACCGCCACAAGCCGAGTGGTTCCACCCGGGCCGCCGGCGAGCACCGGATGGACCACCACGTCGTTGGCCGCCTCCAGGCCGGCCAGCGTGCAGGTGAGCGGATCAAACTGGTCCTGCACGGCCAGTTCGTAACGAAACTGAATCAGGCCGGGCTGGCTGGCGCGGAAATTGGTGTACCAGTAATTGTTCAGCGGCCAGGCCAATAACAGCGGGTTCTGCTGGCGCGGCACGCGCTGCCGGCACCGCCCGAAGGCGAAGTCGCCGATCTGCACCATCGGGGCGTCCGGGCAGGCCAGGGTCACGCATAATTGCGCATCGTGCAGCGCCACCCACTGCCCGACGGTAATGCCGTCCCGGGCGGCGCCAGGTAATTGTTCTTGGTCCAGCTCCACCGGCAGGTTGGCGGTGTCGTAATGGGCTTTCCAGCCCTCCGCCAGCGCCAGCGGAAGGGTAAAGTAAATTCCCTCCGCCGTGCGAATGTCCTGTTTGCGGAGGGAAACTTGCAGTTCCACCACCGGCCGGTGGGCGCATAGTTTAATGGTTTGCCGCAGGCTCGCGGCGCCGGGGGCTTCGAATTCCAGGATTAACCCCGCGCCGTCCGCGGCCTGAAAGGTTTCACAGCGGCGCAGAGCGCCAGGTCCATGGCGCCGGGCCGGCCATTGGGGATTCCAGCAGCATACGTTGTTAAAAATCCTGTCCGGGTCGCTGGAGACGAATGCGTCACGCCCTCCCCAGTCCGCGTATGCGCCGTGGAAGGCGGGGGCGACCGTTTCCTGGACGTAGCCGAAAAATGGCCACTCCGATTCCGCGTTGATGATGCTCCGCTCGTGATGCCGCCGGTAGAGGCCCCTAATTTGTCCCCGGGCGGAGTCGAAAGTCAGTTCGAAATAGGGCGACTGGATCCGCTGGCCGGAGATGACGCAGCGGTCTGATGGCCCGGCGACCGTGAGCCCTTTCGCGCCGAGCGACGTGACCCCCCAAGGGGGTAGTTCAAGGGGACCGATGACCACTGCGTCCTTCGACAGGCTCTCGCCTCCGAAGGCGATGCCAGCGACGCTTGACGAGTTGTGCTCCCAAGCTCCATCCAGCCAATTCTTGGGGATAGGTACACAGGCCTGACGCGACAGCGGCGTTGGATTATAAACGAGCACTCCGGCAACCCCGCGGCCAGCCGCCGGGTTGGCGGCCTGGACCTCCAGACTATCGCGCAGCAGCATTTCCGAAAGGCTGTAGGCTTCATGCGCGTAATACGCTTTATGCGCCCACTGGTTGGCAACCCGATCCGAATCCGGGTCGGTTATACTCTGCGCAGCGCCCCAAGTATGCTCCTCATACATGTTCAGATGCCAAATCGCACGCTGGTGTAGTTGTTTCCGCCGCGGCGAAAACGCTATCGGTTGCCGGGCGTGCAGGGCCTCGGCCGCGAACAATCGGCCACGGGCCTGGCGATTCAGCCGTCCTTCGGTGGCGGAGCTGGCGCAGCCGAAGTTCCAGAAATCCGTCCAGTCGCCAGCGTGGGATTGAATCAGATCCGCGGGGATAGCGCCAATTCGCTCGCCCAGCATCTCCGGGGTGGCGAACCGCAACACCGGACCGCGGCTTTCGGCATTCCAGCGGTGAACCATTTCCGCCAACAGCGGATCGGGCGGGGCGTTGTCCAAGACCCGGTTAGTTGCGGTAAGGAAGGCGAAACGATAGCGATAATCCCCCGCCTCCAGGCGCTTCAGATACTGGCTGATTCCCTCCTGCATGTTGTCCAGCGACGGCGTGGCCAGTCGGGCCACATGGTTAAACAAGCCGTAATGTTCGCCATTAAACACCAGGATCTCCCGCCCGTCGGAACCTTGCCAGCGGAATACCAGGGGACGACTCAGCGGAAATCCACCGCAAACGATATTGATCCCCATGATCAGCAATTCCATGTCGGCGTCGCGCAGCAGTTGAGTGATCGGCCAGGGCAGACCGTTGACATCGTGGTTAATAGCCACGCGAAGAGGCAGGCCCAGGGTTTCACGCAGCAAACGCACCGGATAAAGGCTGCGCGCGATCTGCTCGGCGCTGTACAGCGGCGTCAGGTTGCACCACATGGCCCCGCCGGAAATCCGCCCGGCGCGGGCCAGCTGCCTGAACCGCTCAATCTGGCGGGACCCTGCGCTTTGCAGCCAGTGCAACACCGGCGCCGTCGCTTCGCAGGTCCACCGCAGCTGCGAAGCCTCCGGTCGGTCGGCGGTCCGTTCGCAAAGATCGATGGCCGCGTCAATAAACCGTGCGTGCAGCTCCAACGCCACCGGCTGTGGATGGGTGTAGCCGATATCGGTGTGGCTGTGATGCATAATCAGAATTTCGTCAACCATTGGGCCCCGCTTTTTCCAAAAACAAAGCTCCCCCACCGGCCGCTTCCACCGCTGAAAGCCGTCCTTACGGATGGCACCATCGCGGACGTTGGTTCGACTAAAGAGTTACCACGCGTTCCCATTGGCGGCGGCGGTGGGGTTCACGGTGCGAACGGGGACCATGCAGGTGTCAAACGGTGGCGCGCGCGTCAGGATCGCGGGCGCAGGGGTCCAGTATAGCCCGGTAAGCCCCACTTGACTGGTATCCGTGGTGCCATTGACCACGCCCGTGGCGGTGGAGTAGGTGAAAATATTGTCACCGTTCTGGCCCACGTAGGGTGAGGTTTCCCAAGTTACGTGATCGTCGCCGAAGCCCACGTTCTGGCCATCGCCAGCATGATTGCCGGAATTGTAAATATACGGCCCATAGGTGTTAGCCGTGGGCAAGGTGGTGGTGACGCGTTGAAACACGCCGGTATCGGTGCTGGTATCCATCGGAGCCATATCGCTCACGAGCGGGACTTGGCTGGTAGCGCCGTCGGTGTTCCACCAGCGCCCGAGGCCCGGGTCGGTGCTCCCAATTACCGGCGTGGGGTTCCAAGGAAACGCGATGGAGTAACTCTCGCCTTGGCCGGTCGAATTGGTTGTATCCGAGCTTGGCGGCGTGTAGTCGCCCGCCTGGCCGGGGTCTATCCCGAAATTCGGTGAGTACATCTGGGCTCCGCCGCCGAAAGCGTAGTACTCCGCCGACGGCCAGGACGCCAGTGGATCCGAGGGGCAGATAAAACTCGCGGGGGTAGTGTAGCCCTGGAGCACCAGCACCCACATCGAGCCGAGCACGTCGTTGTGGTCGTAGCCCTGCACGCCGACAGCCGGATAAATGTCGTACCAGCCTTGGACCACTTCCTGCGCGTTCAAGCCCGGCCTGTCGTTGGGCCCGCCCCCGCTGGGCCCGTCCAGCTGGGGCCGGTTTGAATACTTCATCAGCCCGTCATTGGCCCACCAGAAGGCGAAAACGCTCGGGAGCTGCCCGCCATTGCTCTGCCCGTACGTGATCATCGACTGGATAATCCCGCGGATATTGGCCATGCAGACGGCGCGGTTGGCCAGTTCCCGGGCCTTCGCTAATGCAGGTAGTAATATAGATATGAGAATAGCTATTATCGATATCACTACCAGCAGCTCGATTAACGTAAAACCGAAGGCCGCTTTAAACCGGGATTTCCGCGACCGGAAACCGCACTGGTTCAACGCCATCTGGAAGCCCGTCAGCACCCCCAACGCGTCGCCGATGGACAGAACCCCGATGGCGAACGCCGCAAGCCCCACGTTCACAATGGCGCCCACCCCTAAAATGACTTTTTCTGCGGCCAGCCCCACACTCTCGGCCAATACGCTTGCCAAGGCAACCAGAGAAGACCATAACCATCGAAGACCTGCCACGGCGAACTTAGTACCTTCTCGCACTTGCATGTGAAACTCCTGTAAAAAATGGACCACAATCTTTACGCCAGCCGTCGAGGGCGACGGCTCTACCGAAACGCTGGCCGTCGGGGGCGACGGCTCCGCCAAAACGCTGGCCGTCGGGGGCGGCGGCCCTACTGAAACGCCAGCCGTCGAGGGCGGCGGCCCTACTGAAGCGCTAGCCGTCGGGGGCGGCGACTCTACACAGGGCGACGGCTCCACAGGGGAATTG
The DNA here is from genome assembly GCA_021785435.1 of Planctomycetota bacterium. GTDB lineage: Bacteria > Planctomycetota > Phycisphaerae > WQYP01 > WQYP01 > JAKCCC01. The sequence goes on along the minus strand of JAJYFE010000027.1, from coordinate 11,683 downwards.
ACGCCCTCTCGTACTTTCATGGGAAACTCCTGTAAAAAAGAGCCTTTCAGCTTCCAACGGTCAGCGGCCACCCACGCGGTGGCGCTGCCCGGATGACTATTTCATCATACCCGACGGAGTTTTCGGTTTAACGCACATCGCTTTCTCTTTAACGCAAGGCGGGTATGCTATGCCCAGTGGCCAGGGGCCAGTGACCAGATGGCACGGAGTATTCTGGTGAACCCACGGGAACATGCCATCCGAAAGGTGGCGCTGCTGTTTGAACCGAAGGGCGTCCAGCAGCGGATGTTGAGCGGCATCGGGCAGTACGCCGCCGAACGGCCTCATTGGCGGTGGAAAGCCCTGGCGCCCCAGGACTCCGCGGTGGAACCGCTGCGAAAATGGCGGCCCGACGGGATCATCGGCATGATCGAAACGCCCAAACTCGCCGCCGCGGTGGTCCGTATGCGGATTCCGGTGGTGGACCTGGCCCATTGGTACCGCCGGCCGCCGGGGGTGCGGGTCACCGTGGACAACGCCCAGGTTGGCCGGATGGCGGCGGCCTATTTTCTGGAGCGCAAATTCAGGCATTTTGGCTATGTTGGCTTGGCCGAGGCCTGTTTCGTCCAGGAACGGCTGCAAGCCTTCGCCGGGGCGCTGCGGGAGGCGGGGTTTTCCTGCGCCAGCCTTTTTATCAGGAAAAAGCCGGCCCGATCGCCGGCGTGGTCGGAGGCGGACCCCGAGGTGGGCCAGTGGTTAAATGGGCTGCCCAAGCCGGCGGCCATTTTCGCCTGCAACGACCAGGTGGGATTGACGGTCGTGGCCACGTGTGTGGAGCGGAAAATTTCCGTGCCCGAAGCCGTCGCCGTACTGGGAGCGGATAATCATGAGTTGCTCTGCACGCTGGCGCACCCCGCGCTCTCGAGCATCCGCCTGCCGATGCGGCGCATGGGCTGGATGGCGGCGTCGCTGCTGGAATCGCTGCTGAACGGCCAGCGGCCGCCGGACCAGCCGCTGGTTCTGCCGTCGCCGGGCATTGTGACCCGGGCGTCGACGGATCGGGTGATGGTGGCCGACCCGCTGGTGCGCAAGGCGCTGGACCTGATTCGCGTGAATGCCGGCCGACGGATGCAGGTGGCGGATATTGTCAGCGCGATGCTGGTTTCCCGGCGGAACCTGGAATACCGATTCCGCAAGGAGGTTGGCCGGGGCATCCACGGGGAGATTCAGCTGGCGCGGGTGGAGCTGGCCAAGAAACTTCTCGCGGAAACGGATTTCAAACTGATCGGGGTGGCCCGGCGCGCCGGCTTCACCAGCGGCGCCCGGCTGAGCACATCCTTCCAGCGCTACACCGGGCTTAAGCCCAGCGTCTACCGGCGGGAGATGAAGATGGGGTAAACGGGGGGCGGCCATAAATTGTGGCTCATCGTGGTGGGTCAAAGATCCGCCCCGGTGGACACACTCCGATGTGCCGTCCTCCCGCCGCTACGACGCCGCGGACTTGTCCGCCCGGCAGCTCCCGGGTATGGGCCTCGAACACCAGCTTGGTTTTCATCTTCGCCGACCCCGGCATTCCGGCAGGATGGCGATCCGGGGTTTCGCAGGTGCCGCTGATCACGTTGTAGCCACGCGTGTGCGCTATGGATTCCGTCAGACCAGCGGTCCCGAGCACCCAGCCATCCACCATCGTTGACCAAGCCCCCACCGTTCCCTCATTTTCGCGCCGCCGGTCGAACCCATTGGCGCCGGCGACACGGGCTTCAAACTGGGCGATGGACGCCAGTTTCAGCGTGGAAGGTTGGCCGCCCCACAAGGACACTTTTTCCACGCCGTCGCCGCAGGCGCAAATCGCCGGGTCTGCGGTGGCCATCGAGCGGTCGACCGCGACGCCTCCCGTCGGCCCGATTTCCAGGCTGGCGTTGCGCGCCAGCGCCTTCTTCACCCGCGTTCCCACGCCGAGAACCCCTAGCTGAGCGGGAAGCTTCTTTCCGCCGCGCAGCGGCAACGGCGCGTTCATGCCATTTTCCTCGACGGTTGGGTCACCGAAACCGCCTGGATCGCCAGTTCCGCAGCGTTGACGAGTGGATACTGGCTCGGTGAAGCAGTTAAGGCGGGGTGGGTACCCACCTGAAGCATGGCGATAGCATCGGCCGTCATACGTTTCTGCACCAGCGCCGCGATGGTATTGATCATCTCGCCGGTGGAAGGCCCCCCGCGCACCTGGCCGCCCAACAGTACGCGGGAACGGCGGTCAAACACGAGCTTGACTTTCAGCGGGGTGGCGCCCGGCATGGCGCCGGGGTGGTGATCGGGCGTCTCGAATACACCGCAAGCCACCGTATAGCCATGGGCGTTAGCCATCGTTTCCGTCAGCCCCGCTGCGCCCAACGCCAGGCCACCCACCACCGTAGACCACACTCCTACCGTGCCCAAACTGGTGCGGGTCAGGACAAACAAATTAGCCCCGGCCAAGCGGGCTTCGAACTGCGCCAGCGACGCGAGTTTGAGGGGGGAGGGGCGTCCATCGAAAAATGAGATTTTTTCAGCGCAATCGCCGCAGGCGAAAATCGCCGCATCGTCCGTGCGCATGGCGCCGTCGACCACAATGCCGCCGGTCGGGCCTATTTCCAGGCCAGCATCCCGCGCCAGATCCACGCGGGCTTTGGTTCCCAAGCCAAGGATCACCAGATCGGCCGGTAGTTCGGCGCCGTCGGCCATTTGTACGGCCTGGACGCGCTCGGCCCCCGCGATCCGCAGGACTTTCGCGGCGGTGCGCACCGTGACCGATCTTTTTCTGAGCACCTCCTCCACCTCGACGCAGAACTCGGAATCGAACGAAAGGCTCAGGCAATTCGCCGTCAGTTCCAGGATGGTAACATTCTTACCGCCGATCTTGTTGATCTCATCGGCAAGCTCCACGCCGATGAACCCGCCGCCAATGACCACGATGTTCCGGGCGGTTTGCAGCCTGGCCTGTAAGTTCCGCAGATAGTCCAACTCCCGGATGACAGGAAAAACCCCATCAAGGTTTATGCCAGGGATGGCCGGCAGAATTGGCTCGGAACCGGTCGCCAAGATTAGCCGCTCGTATTGCAGGGTCTTCCCAGTGAGAAGCAACCGACGCCGCGCGCGATCGATCCGGGTCACCTCGCCCACCAGCAGTTCGACTCCATGTTGTTGCAGACCTGCGTCGGGACGAAGGTCCTTTTCTGGACAACCGAGCGTACCGAATATGTAGGGTATTCCGCAGGGAATGGGTATCCGCGCCTCGCGGCGCACGAGGAGAATCCGTTTGCCAGGATAGTGCCGTCGGGCGGTGATGGCGGCGGTGCTTCCAGCGCTGCTTCCGCCCAGAATAACGATATCCGACGTGATGACTTCGGTTGCGTTCATGGTGGTAACCCCCTCTTTTCCGGGTGTGGCAATATTCTGCGGATGCGGGTCGGCCGTATTGGTCGCCGGCACCAGCCCGATGCGGCAGCGCTGGGCTTCGGGGCAAGCTTCAACCCGCGCACGCCGCTGCCGCTACAACAGCCTCAAATCTTGCCCGGCCCTTTGGGGCCGCTCGTGAGGGCATGACGGCAGGCGTGCGGCTCGCCGGGGTCGTGGCGGCAGGTGTTGCCGCTGCTCTTCAGCCGGCCTTCCAGCCAGGCCTGGACCACGACCTCGGCCGGCGCGCAGGACGCGCCGAGGATCACTTGGATGCCGCTGGCGGTAAACAGTTGCAGCGCGCGCTGGCCCATGCCGCCCGCGATGACCATGTCGGCGCCTTGCTCGCGCAGCCAGGCCGGGAACCGGCCTGGCTCGTGCGGCGGCGCGGGAATAATGCGCTTGGTAAGCACGCCGGACGCTCGATCCGCGTCGATCAACGCCACCTCCGAACAGTGGCCGAAATGCGACAACAGGCGGCCGTCCAGTAAAGGGATTGCGATTGTCATGGGTGTTTCTCCTGTTTAGACTGCATCCGAGTGTCAATCTTTGCCCACACTTGAGCGAGATCCTTCTGTACGTTTCCCGCCTCGATTTCCATAACCGTCAGGCGCCGCTGTTGAGCCGCATCAAACGCGCCATCCACGCGGACCCGGCCGACTGGTGAAACGCCGTTTTCCGTGGCGCTCTTTTCGATGGTCACCGCCTGTGCGGGGTTCAAATCCCATCGGTTGACGCACAGCATGGCAGCGATTTTGAAATGCCGCGTGAGGGTTATGATCCGCTGCATATCATACCATCCGCTGGGCGTTGGCTCCGTAACGATCAGTGCGAAATCGCAATGCGCTATCGCGGCGATCACCGGGCAGCCCATGCCGGGCGCGCCGTCAATAAGCAGATATTGGGCGCCGGCGGTGCCGGCCAACTGCCGCGCTTTTCCGCGCACCTGGCTGACCAATTTGCCGGAATTTTCACCGCCGGCTCCCAACCGCGCGTGCACCATGGGACCGAACCGTGTGTCGGAGACAAACCATTCCCCGGCCGGCGCTGGCGCCAGGGTTATGGCCTGGCTGGGACAAACCTGTAAACACGCGCCGCAACCTTCGCACGCCGCTGGATCAATGCGGCAGGTGCGCGACGCCCAGCGGTTGGCCGGTCCGCTCGCGCGTATGGCATCAAAGCGGCAGACCGATTGGCAGGCCCGGCAACCGGTGCACAGCTCGCCATTCACCCGGGCGCGCCGGCCCTGCCAAAACTCGTGCTGCTCGCGCACCTGTGGCTCCAGGATGAGCGGCAAATCGGAGGCGTCGACATCGCAGTCGCCCAGCACTGCCGAACCAGCCAGCGCGGCAAACGCGCCGACGAGCGAAGTCTTGCCGGTACCGCCCTTCCCGCTGATGACCACGAGTTCTTTCATCGCTGCAGAGCTCCGGCTGTGCCAACCAACTGCCCGAAAAGCTGTTCCAGCCGGCGACGGAATTCGGGATCCTTCCGGATCGGCAATTCACCGTGGGCATACCCCTGGGCGACGCGGCGGCTGGTCGGAATCTCGGCCAGAATCGGCACGCCGTGGCCAGCGCACCAGGCGCGGATGTCGCGCCCGTACCCGTCGACTCGATTCAGCACGGTCGCCATGCGCAAATTGAGCGCACGGCCCATCGCCACGGCCAGCGTGAAATCATGGAAGCCGAAAGGCGTGGCCTCGGTCACCAGCAGGACCAGGTCACTGCCGCGCACCGCCTCCAGGGCCGGGCAGGCGGTTCCGGGCGGTGCGTCCGCCAGCACGAGGTCCGCTGCGGGGGCTAAAGCCTTTACGCGGCGCACCACCCGCGCCGCCATCGTCTGGCCCACGTCCAGCCGGCCCTGCACCAGGTGAATTCGGCCGGCTTGACCGGTCTGCACCACCCCCACGCGGTGAGGCGTCTCATGAATGGCCTTGGCCGGGCAGGCCAGGACGCAGGCCCCGCAGCCGTGACACAGGTCCGGCGTCACCAGCACCTGTTCGCCCAGGGCGATAATGGCGCTGAACTGGCACGCCTGGCCGCAGTCGCCGCACACGCCCGCCGCCCGGCAAGTCTGTTCATCCACCTGCGGCACGGGCACCGTCACGACCTGTTCCTCCCCGGGCGTCGGGTGCAAAAACAGGTGAGCATCCGGCTCCTCCACGTCGCAGTCGAGGTAGGTGATGGACAGCCCGCGTTCCGTGCCCAGCACGGCCAGGCTGGTGGCGATCGTGGTTTTGCCCGCGCCGCCCTTACCGCTGGCGATTGAGATTCTCATGCTTGCGGTCCGCCCGGTGGCCGCAGGGCATCCAGCCGTCCCGCCAGTTGCTGGACTGTTTCGGTCAGCTGCTGCACCCGCTGCTGAAGTTGCGCCACGTCCGGCCTCGTCGCATCCGGCGACGGCGTCGCGCCAGGGGCGCCGGCGCCGGCCGCCGGGCCGCGCTCCCGACCGGGGCCGAGGCCTGCGTTCACGCCTTGGCGCAAACGGCGGCGCCCTCCGCCGCGTGGCCAGGGGGTATGGCCTCCGCCTTGGGCGCAACGGCCCATCTGCCGTCCAGTACGTGGACCTTGTCCCAAAGGACCCGTTTGATTTAAACCTGGCATGGTTGTTACTCCTTAAAAGAAAGCCTGATTCCAAGGTCACACGCGTGGGGCGGCCGCATGCGGCGGCCGCGCCAACGCGTTTTTTTTGAACTGTTCCAGCGCGTCACGGACGCTACCCCCCGCAAACCGACATACCGTCACGCCCGCCCCCTGGAGCGCCGTCAGCGCGCGCGGGCCAACCTCGCCCGTGAGGACGGCCCGAGCGCCCGCGTCCACCACGGCTTTGGCCGCTTGGATGCCTGCCCCTTGCCCGGCGCTTTGTCGCGCGGCGTTATCGATAGCGCGGACGGCGCCGGACTCCAGGTCGATCACCAGGAAATACGGCGCTCGTCCGAAACGTGGATCCAGCGGCGCTGACATCTCCGCACCACTGGAACTGATCGCCACTTTCATGGTCACACTCCTTTCATGAACTGGAAACGGCCGCGCCAGGCGCCAGGGCGGGCGCACCCCGTTCCACCGCGGCGGCCTCTTGGACGCCGCGCAGGTAGATGGCCAGCGGCCGGTACAGAAGGTGCGACCATTTTCCGAAGGGCACTTCCACGACCAGCATGGGCACGGCGATGGCTAGGTGCAGCACATAGATCACGTAGGTGGCCAGCGCCCAGCCATTGATGCGGACCAGATTCACCAGCAGGCCGGTCAACGCGGTCAAGAAAAGCATGATGAGAAAAATCCAGTCGCTGGCTTCACTGAACCGGTGGATCGGCTCCTTCCTCCGCCAGCGCGAGATCATGAAATCCACCGTCGGATAAAGTAGCGCGACGGCGGCGTAATAACCCCACAGGCGCTGCGGATAATAAAACGGATAGATGTGGTCCGTCTGAAACCAGCGCAGAAGAATGAGCACCAGCGTCAGCATGCTCAAATAGCCGGAAACCAGCAGCAGGTGCTTAAACCACCGCAGGCCGCCCTGCGGGGAGCCGCATTGGCGCCAGCGCTTTTGCGTGAATAAATGCAGAAAAAACGTGGGGATTTGGCGCCAATAGACCGCGGCGCTGATGCGCCGCACATCCTCGCCCAGGCTCCAGCGGACCATGCGAAAAGCGTTGCTCAGCAGGAAAAAGCTAAGCAGGCCCGCCATGATCCAGTCGCCCACTTCGACGGCGCGCACCGGCGCGAACGTATTAAGCGCGACCCGTTGGAGAACCACCGGCCCATGCCACCCTATGAACAAACCAGCGACCAGCAGGCCGACGGCGCAGATCGCGGCTATTTCCGCCCAGGCCGATTGATAAAACAAGCGGGCCAGACCGGTCCAATCGTAGCGGGCCGTCAGATAACGCCGGGCGGCCATCATGGTCTCCGCCGGATTGGCCTGGCGGGGACAATGGGTGGAACATTCGCCGCAGTAATAGCAGAGCCATGGATCGGTATTGGCGGCGAGCCGGTCGCTTTGTCCCGTCTGGATCAGGCGGATCACGCGGCGGGGAAATCCCCCGCCGGCATTTTCGGAAAGCGGACAGGTGGTGGTGCAGGCGCCGCAGTTCATGCACCCATCCACATCCTTGCCGCCGAAGTATCGGATGTCATCGTGCAAGCGGTGATTGACGTGCGCCGTCATGGCAGTGTCCTTTGTAAGAAACAACTATACCTCTCCCGCCGCGGCCTCGGTTTCCCGTTCGATCAGGCCGTAGCGCGCGTACCAGCCGCTGTCCCCGGCTTCACGGACGCGTCCATACTTCTTCATCCCCATCACCTGCCAGAGCACTTCGTCCGCGGGGCGGGCGAGGGCCGAAGCGATTTCCGGAATCGTGGCCGGCTGCCGGGCGAGAAAATCGCGGATGGCCTTGCGCAAGGTCACCTGATGCTTCAACCGCTCGTGCTTCTCTTTGCTCACGCCGCCCAAGCGCTTGCGAAACAGCGCCAGCGCCTGCTTCTGTTCGGTGGTCAGGGGTTTGGTGGCCATCGTCACCACTCCTTTCAGTTCGCGCCGACTGCGTCCATCGTCGGCTCCAGATGCACCCGACGCCGGGTTCCCGCTTCACCCACGGGGGCTGAATTCTCCCTCCGCCGCCGCTGCAAATAACGTCCCGCCGCCATCGCGGCGGCGCCGGCGTCGGTGATCGTATCGACGATATCTTTCGGCCCTGCGGCGGTCCCTGCGGCGAAGACCCCGGGAAGGTTCGTACCGCTGGGGTCCGTGGCCTCGGGCAGATCGAAGAATCCGTCCGTGGCCCGGCGGACCGGCACCAGAGCCGGGCCGCCGCTTGGCGGCACCATCCCCTGGGCCAGCACGACCAGATCATGACGCACCTTGCGATAGCAGTGTTCCGCCGCTTCGGTCGCTTCCACGTGCACCAGCAGATCCCCGTCCGCCAGCGGCTCAATCCGCAGCACCTTGCCGCGCACAAAATTGATGCCCATCGCCCTGGCATTCTGATAAAACTGTTCGTAGCCTTTGCCGAAGGCGCGGATATCGATGTAGTAAAGGGTGAGGTCGGCCAGCGGGAGCGCCCCGGAGAGCAGCATGGCCTGTTTGATGAAATACATGCAGCAGACGCGCGAACAGTAGGGCACGCCGAGGGTTTGATCGCGCGAACCGGCGCAGTGGATGAAGGCGATGGACTGGGGAATTTTGCCATCCGACGGCCGCAGCACCCGCCCATAGGGCGCGTGCGGCGCCAGCAGCCGCTCCATGGTCAGCGGAGAGATGATATTCCGGCTTTGCGCGGCGTGGAATTGCGGCTTGAGGTTTAGACTGTTCAGGCTGAAGCCCGTGGCCAGAATGACCGCGCCGGCGTCAATCGTGAAGGTAACCGCCTCCTGCGTGTAATCGATAGCACCGGTGGGACAGGCCCGGGCGCATAAGCCGCACGTCGTGCAGTAGGCCGGGTTCAGCACCGCAACCTGCGGAATGGCATTGGCGAAGGGGATGGCGATGGCGCGAAGCGCTCCCAGGCCTTGTTCGAAGGGATCGGGGTATTCCACTTCGCAGGCATATTCGCAGAGGCGGCAGCCAATGCACTTGTCGTTGTCCACATAAGTCGGCTGCCGCGTCACGGTGGCGCGCTGGCCGGCGCCGGTGGATTCCAGGCTTTGGACCTCGGTATTCACCAGCAATTCGATCTTGGGATGATGCACCGCCGCGGACATCTTCGGCGTGGTGATGCAACTGGCGCAGTCGAGCGTGGGAAAAACCTTGCTCAGCGCGATCATATGCCCGCCGATACTTGGCTGGCGTTCCACGATCAGGGCCTTGAAGCCCTGATCCGCCAGATCCAGGGCGGCTTGCAGGCCGGCAATTCCACCACCGACAACAAGCGCGTCCGTACGACGATTCAATGTTTTCAGCGCGATCATCGGTTGACCCTCTTTCATGTTCCCGCGGTCCGGCGCGGCGCCGCCGTGATGGGACCCGCCGCGGGCGGCCTGCTTCGGCGGCAGCGGTGACGGCGTCCCCCGCCCCGGTCGGCGTCCGGGCAGCGGCAGCCCGGCATAACCATTCCGTTCTGCGCCAGGCGATTTTGCAGATAATTGCGCAGCACTTCATGCACCGGCCCGCACACGTAGGGCACCACATGAATGCCGCGCTGTTCCAGCAACCGTTCCACACAACCGGAAATGGCGCCGCACAGCAGCACATTCACTTTCCACTGCGCAAGTTGCTCAACCCGTGCCGCCACACTCTGCAGCGCGAATGCGGCTTCGGTCGTTTCCAGTGCGGCGGGGCCTTCGAGGGTCATCAGCGTCAAACGCGTGGCCACGTCGAAGACTGGCGAAACCCGCCCTTGCCATGTGGGTATGGCAACTTTCATTATTTGTCTGTTGAGCAACGCGCATGCCACAACCCACCTTAGGAAAACTGAGGAACGCTATATCGCGTGAAAGGCAGGAGTTACAGCCGATCGGCTGGATCGCCCACCGCGACACAAGTGTCGCATTCTGCGATTGATCCCTTGGCCGGGAGGCGCAGAATGCAAGTGTCGAGGCGGAGGGTTGGTTGATCGCGTGCTGTAGATCTGCGGCACGTGGCTGATCAGCCGCTTCGGACGGAGTTGGCCGCACCGCGGCGGCCGACCGCCGGAGGCAATGTCACGCCCAGCGCCTTGGCCTTGCGAAAGAGCGTGGCGGGATGAATGCCCAGGCTCTGCGCCGCCGCCCGGCGGTTGCCATGATTTTTTCGCAGAGCGTCGTTGATCATCAGCACTTCCATGTCCCGCAGAGTTGTCGCAGCCGGGCGTGCCGGGACGGCGCCGGAGACGCCCCGGCGCAGCGGCGGAGGCAGATGCTCCGGTTGGATCAGCCCGGACGGACAGAGGACGAAGGCGTGTTCGATGGCATTTTCCAGTTCGCGCACGTTGCCCGGGTAGTCGTGCTCCAGCAACGCCGCCATGGCCGCTTCCGAAACCCCCGCGATATCCTTGTCCTTCAGGCGATTGAAGCGGCGCACAAAATGTTCGATCAACAGGGGGATATCCTCCCGCCGATCGCGCAGGGCGGGCAGTTGCAGGCGCACCACGTTGATCCGGTAGAACAGGTCTTCGCGGAATTTTTCCTGCCGCACCCGTTCCCATAGATCGGCGTGCGTGGCGGTCACCAGGCGCACGTTGGCCGGAACCGACTCGACCGCCCCCAGCGGCTCGTAGACGTGCTCCTGCAGAACCCGCAGCAGGCGCGACTGCATCGCCGAAGAAACGTCGGCGATTTCATCCAGGAAAATCGTTCCGCCTTCCGCCAGCGCGAAGCGACCGGGTTTGTCTTTGCGGGCATCGGTGAACGCCCCCGCCTTATATCCGAACAACTCCGACTCCAGCAGCGTATCCGGCAGCGCACCGCAGTTGATGGCGACGAAACGCCGCCTGCGCCGTCGTGATAAATCGTGAATCGCCCGTGCGAACAGCTCCTTGCCCGTGCCGCTGGGGCCTTCAATCACGACCGAACTGTCACTGACGGCGACCTGCGGCAGCAGGTCAAACAACCGCCGCATGGCGGGGCTGCGGCCGATGATGTCGTGGAAGCTGTAGCGGGCGTGCAGCTCCTTGCGCAACTCCTCCACCACGCTTAAATCGCGGAAGGTCTCCACGCCGCCGATAAATTTTCCAGCGCTATCTCGCAGCACGGCGGTGGAAATGCTGATGGGAATGCGCGTCCCCCGGGCGTTGATGATGTAGATCATGCGGTTGATGATCGGCGTGGCCGTCCGCAGCGTGTCCCGCAGGGCGCAGGACGCCTCGCAGATATTGGCCCGAAAAACCTCGCAGCAGGGGCGGCCGATGGCTTCGTGGCGCGGGACCCCCGTAATCTGCTCGGCCGCCCGGTTGAACGAGGTGATCCGCCACTGGGTATCGACGGTAAAGACCCCATCGGCGATGGAGTCCAAGATGGGATCGTTGCACGGCCCGATCATTTCAAGTCTCCATCATCCCTGCAAGTTACCGCAGAGTCCACCCTGCGGCATCTAGGAATTACGCGATGTGCCCCCGCCGCATGCCGCCCGGCGGCTTCGGTGCATAACCTGAAACGGGCAACACGGGAGTTCTTCGTTCACGCCGATTACCACGCTTCGCAGACCGGCCGCAATCACAACCTGGTCCTGGTGCTCTGGTTAGAGGTCACTGTCATATTCATGCGTCTGCCATCCTCCACCATTTGCCGAGAAGGAACGTTTCAGCACCCATTTTACCCCCAATCCCGGTGGTTAGCAGGCAGCTGGGGCCGTGGAATGA
>JAJYFE010000026.1 GCA_021785435.1 Planctomycetota bacterium | reverse complement strand
TGATTCAGCGGCGCGGGTATGTTTACACCAAGCCACAGCACCGCCAGCCCCAGAATGGCCGGAGGCAGGATTTGCCAGAGGCGGTCCGGCGGCGGAACCAGCGACCGCGGCTCGGGCCGGCCCTGCACCATGGCCGGAAACACTCCGATCATCCGGATGAAAATCACGGCCAGCAGCGCTAAAACCAGCCCCGCCACCCAGAGGTGGGAGCCGGTGAACGCCGCCTTGAGAATCGTCAGTTCGCTTAAAAACATTCCGAACGGTGGCAGACCGCAAAGCGCCAAAAAACCGACGATCCAGAGCCATCCCGTGGCCGGGGCCGCGGTCAGCAAGCCGCGGACGTCGGCGATGGTTTTGCTCTGGCTGCGGGCCAGAATGTTGCCTGAAAGCAGGAACAACATCGCTTTGACCAGGGCATGGTTTACCGCCTGCAACATCGCCCCAAAGATGCCGACGCCACCCAACCCGACGCCTATCGCCAGCAAACCCATGTTCTCAACACTCGAATAAGCCAGCAGGCGTTTGTAATCGGTCTGGGCCAAAATGGACAGCGCCGCCACCAGCAGCGAAACCAGGCCGAGGGCCAGCCACACTTCCTGGCTGAACGCGGTCAAACCGGCGGCAACGCAAACCTGCTGCATGCGCACCAGGCCCAGAAAGGCGCAGTTCAGCAGGGCGCCGGAAAGCAACGCGGAAACCGCCGATGGCGCCTCGCCATGGGCGTCCGGCAGCCAAGTGTGCAGCGGCGCCAAGCCCATCTTGGTGCCGTAACCGACAAAGAGCAGCAGCGTGGCGGCTTTTAACCAGGGCCGTTGCAGTTGCCCGGCGTGCGTGACCAGATCGGAAAGCAGCATGGGCCAGCCGGCCTGGGCCGGCGGCGTCGCCGCTACCGCCAGGAAAAAGTTGCCCAGTAGGGCCAGGGCGATGCCCACCGAGCAGATCAGCAGATATTTCCAGGTGGCCTCCAGCGAGCGATGGTGGCGGTGAAAATAAATCAGCGGAGCGCTGGCCAGGGTGGTGGCTTCAATAGCCACCCACAACAGGCCGAAATGCTGGCTGACGGTCACCAGCGTCATCGCCGCCAAAAACAACAGCAGGCAGCCGATGAAAATGGCTTCAGGTGCGTTATTGAATAAAAACCCTTCCTCCACATCGGTGGCCCGGTGGTCGGCCTCGTGGCCCAGGTATCCGACGAGATGCAGCGAGACCATCAGAAACAGGCCGCTGGTAATACTCAGAAACAGCAACCCCGGCGCATCGATCGCCAGCCATCCCCCCAGCACCGGCCGGGGTGGCCGGATCCAACAGGCGACCACCAGCGCCGCGTGAGCCAGACTTACCGCCAGCAAAAGTCCGCGCCGCAGGCCCGGCTTGGCCAGAGCGCCGACCCGGGACGCCGGCGGCGAAAAAAACGCGAGCAGCCCGGCCAGCGCCGGCAGAATTATCAGCACTAAAATCATGTCAGTCCTTCCCCTCGCCCGCCGGAGCCGCGGCGGTGTGGTCAAATTCCCGTTGGATATGGAAAATGGTGATCCCCATAATAAATACCGCCACAAATACGTCGAGCAATACGCCGATCTCCACAATCAGGGGCGTGCGCGAAGTAACCCCCACGCCAAACGTGTACACGCCATTCTCCAACACCAGGAACCCGAGCACTTGGCTGATGGCGCGCTTGCGGGCGGCGATAAGAAATAACCCCACAAAAATTGAAAACAGCGCCACCGGGGCCAGCCAGGAAGAGGCAATGCTGGCCGGCATGGGCAGCCGCGTGCACATCCAAAAAGAGATGCCCAGGATGAGCACCCCGGCGCCCAGCGAGGCGCTATAGCCGACGAAAGGTTCGACTTCACGCGCCACGTGGACTTCCCGAATCGCGCGCAGCAGCAGCCACGGAAAGACGACTCCTTTCAGCGTGATGGTGCCGGCCGCCAACAGGAGCGCATGGGCGGCGAGAGGCTCCCGATGGGCCAGAATCGGCAACAGGCCCAGCGCCACGCCCTGCGCGGCCACGACCCGTATGGCCGCCCCGAGCCGGCTGGACGCCAGCAGCTTCAGGTTGCTGAGCACCACAAGAATAAGAATAAGGTTGGTCAGCACTATCTTGCACCCCTGCGTACCTGGCCCCTCTCCCGATGGCCATCGGGAGAGGGGGTGGAATCTTCGATGGCGCCCCACCCCGCCATCTTCAAGCCAAGCCGAGTAAAAACGCCGCTGCGGCCAGGGCGCCGGCCCCTACCAGCAACTGCGGCACCAACGCCAGCCGCAGCCGGGCCATCACGGATTCGACGACGCCCACCGCCACCGCCGTCACCCCCATGCCGGCCGTCGCCAGGAGCAGGTTCAGCCAAATCGCACTGACCGGGGGCAAAACCATCCCGACCACCAATGCTGCCAGCAGCCAGAGCTTCAGCGCTGTACCGTAGACGATGAACGCCAGATCCGGCCCGCTATGATCCAGCACCATCACTTCATGGATCATAGTTAATTCCAGGTGCGTCTGGGGATCATCCACCGGTATCCGGGCATTTTCCGCCAGCAGGACCACCAGCAGGGCGCTGACCACCAGCGCTAAAATTGGCCCGTCGTGCAGCCAGTGGACGCGTGTGGTGAGCCTCTGGAAAACGGTGGCCAATGAGCCTGGTCCACCGGCCTGGGCCTGACGCACCAGCGTGGCCAGAGCCAGGAGCAGCACCGGCTCGGCCAAAGCGGAAAAGAAAACTTCGCGGCTGGCACCCATGCCTTCAAAACTCGAGCCCGTGTCCAGCGCCGCCAGGACGGTGGCGAAACGCGCCAGTCCCAACAGTCCGATGAACAACAGGAAGTCCGCCGGGAATTCCAACGGGGCAGCCACGTGCCCAAAGGGCATTAGAAGGCTGGCGGTGAGCAGGGCCGCCAGGGCGGTCATGGGGGCGGCGCGAAAAATCCAACTGGTGGTGGCGCTGTATACGGCGCCTTTGTGCAGCAGCTTCCACAGATCGAAATAACTTTGCAGCAACGGGCGGCCCTGCCGTCCGGCAAACCAGGCCTTGGTGCGATGGATGACGCCGAACAAAAGTGGCGCCAGCAGCATGGCGGCCGCGGGGGGAATAAGTGTAAGGAGCTTCATCGCTTCAACCAAACTTCCAAATCAGCAACGCCAACAGGGCCAGGGCGATATACAAAATGCAAAGCTGCACCGCCGCTGGCTGGAGCCAGCGCTGCCGGGCCAGGCCGGCCCCAACCCGGTCCAGAGCGGGCCGGTACAAATCCGGGTGGAGCGGGTCGGGAGTTTGGGTGTGCAGCGACGCCGCGGCGGGAAAATAACCGTTCGGCGCAGTGAGCTGCCGCCTGCCCCCGAGAACCGCGGAAGTCCAGCTTAGCAGCGGCTGAGCGAATGACGAGGCGGTATATTGCATGCGTGGGGTTGGCTGGGCGTAGCCGCAGCCCCACGTGGTTCCCGTCGCCATCACCTGGCGCGACAATAACCGGCGCCGCCATAGAACCAGAAGGCCCAGTATCACCAGCAGCACCGCGCTGGCGGCGACCACCGCCAGGAGCGGTCCGACGGCGCCGGCCAGACCGCCGTGGATGGCCGCCGTGGGCAGACCGGTCAGATTCGTCAGAACGCGGGGTAAAGTTCCCACCGCCCACGGCGCCAGCAGGCCAATCAGGATGCAGGCTGCCGCCAGAATCAGCATGGGTCCAATCATCGCCGGCCCAACTTCGGCAGCGGTCCGCGCCGATTCGCTGCGCGGTGTACCCAGGAACACCACGCCAAACGCCTTGGTGAAACACGCCACCGCCAATCCGCCGATCAAGCCCAGCCCCGCCACGACCGCCAGCAATGACACGGCCACAGCTCCGGGGGCAAGCGCAGCGCCCCGCAGAGCGCCCAGGAAGATCAGAAACTCACTGATAAAACCGTTCAGCGGGGGAAGGCCGCAAATGGCCGCGGCCCCAATCAGAAACGCCGTCCCGGTCCACGGCATCCGCCGCAGCAGCCCGCCGAGATGATCCAGATCGTGTTCATCGGTCTGTTGCAGAACCGCGCCGGCCGCCAGAAACAGCAGGCCTTTGAACAGGCTGTGGTTCAGCACATGCAACAGCGCGCCGCCGAAACCCAGCACCATTAGCGGGGCCGAGCCAGTGCTCCAACCGAGCATACCGACCCCCATGCCCAGCGCGATGATGCCGATATTTTCAATGCTGTGATACGCCAATAAACGCTTTAGATCATGCTGGGCCAAGGCCCATAGGACGCCCAGGACGCCGGAGGTCATTCCAATGCCGATGAAGGTCCACCCCCACCACAGCGGCGGCGTGCGCGTGAAAGTCAGGAAGCGCAGCAAACCGTAGATGCCGGTTTTAATCATCACTCCGGACATCAGCGCGGAAACATGGCTGGGCGCCGCGGGATGTGCCTCCGGCAGCCAGCTGTGCAACGGCATAAAGCCGGCCTTGGTCCCCAGTCCGATGGCGGCCAGCACGAATAACACCGCCGCCCATCCGCCCGTGGGAATGCCCCGCGCCGCCCAGACCGTGAAATCCATCGAACCGGTCTGACGCGCCAGGAGCAGAAACAACGCCAGAAGAAAGGCGGTTCCCACTTGCGTGGCCGCCAGATAAATCCAACCGGCTTGGCGCACCTCGGGCCGTTCATGCTCCACGGTCACCAGAAAGTAGGATGCCACCGCCATGAGTTCCCAGGCGAACAGGAAGAGGACGGCGTTGCGCGCCAGCACCACCAACACCATGCTTAGAACCAGCAGGCAATAGAAAAACCAAACCGGCCCCAGAGAACGCGGTTCCGGCCCGGACTTTCTGTAGTCCGCCCCATCAATCGCCGCCAGGGCGGACAACAGCAAGGTCGGCAGCAGAAACCACGCGGACAGCGGATCCAGGCCCAATGCGAACTGCCCAAAGGGCACGGCCCATGGCCAATGCAGCGTGCTGACGGTTCCACCGGCCAGCACCTGCACGGCGGGAATACCGCCGACAATGGCCGCGACTACCACCACGCCGGCGGCCAGCCAAGAGCAATCGCGGTGGGGCCGGCTCGTTGCCAAAACAATCATGCCGCCTCCCAGCAAAAGCGCCAGGGCGGCTAACAGCAAGGTCACCGCTGGCCCCCTTTCGGGGTTGGGTTGAAGTGGGAAGCGACTTCGGTGGTGGATGGGATGAAGGCCGCCCGCGGCGCGGCTGTGGAGCGATCGTCGTGCTTGGCGGCGGCGGCACGCAAGCGGTCGCTGATGCGTTGGCAACTGCCTAGGATTTCATCACGGTTCCCTTGACGTACGATAAGGGTTTTGAATTCAGGATCCGACAGCGTGAACGCCAAACGCGACAACAAGTGCAGATGCGCCTTGACGGACGGGCTGATCAGCATAAACAGGGCGTGCACCGGCCGCCCATCCAAGGCCCCAAAATCCACCGGTGTTTCCAGGAAAAATAGGGCAATCATCGGTTCGAGCACATGCAGTACAATGGGGTTTCGCACGTGAGGAATGGCGATACCGTCACCCACGGCGGTGGAGGCCAGGGCCTCGCGGGCCAGCAAGACCTCCAACAAAAACTCGCGGTCCACCTGTTCCGGCAACCGGAGCATGGCCACAGCGTTGCGCAGGGCATTTGTCTTATTATCCGCCATCAGGCGATAAAAAATACCGCCGTGCTCCAGCGCGTTGGACAATTCGTACGGGATTTCCGCGGTACTTTCCGGCTCCTCAAAAATATGCGGCGAGGCGTTGATGCGGTTGGCGGTGGCCCACTCCAGAATTTCGCCCCGGTTGAACCGATATTGTCCATTCAGGCGATATCCCGGCAGTTTGCGTTCGTTGATCCAGCGATAAATCGTTTTTTCCGAGGTATTGAGCAGCTCGGCAACGTTCTTAACCGTCAGTTGCATAGGGTACGACACTTCGCAAAACGTTTATCACATTGGAAATTATTGGACATTTTACATACCGTATCCATAGATGTCAAATTACAACGAACATCGGGGTTTACCTTTGGCTTAACCGTGCCCTGTGGTGCGGTGCTGCCAATTCCTCGGTGGCCTGGGCCGGCGAGCTCAGCGGCGCACGGAAATGCAGACCCGCCGCCCCCGGGCGAGCCGTCGGCTTTGTCCCGGTCGAAGAGTCGCTCCGGAAGCCAGTCCGGGCTTGGAGCACGGCACCGGGAAAATCTTTGCGTCGTGCGAAGATTTTTGTTCGAGGCGAAGCTCTGGGTTGTCCGGCGACCCGTGGCGGACCGCGGTGGCCACGCCAAGTGTCACACACCTCCGTCGCCCCGGGGAGGGGAAATGCTGGAGACTATCCGTCGGTAAGGGTATTATTGTCCCCGGCGACAGGCGACAAGCCGCCATCTTACAAATAACCAAGTGAGGGATCAGGTTATGGCCGCCAGCCCATGCCCAAATTGCGGCGACTCAATCAGCCCCCGAACCGCCACTTGCCCCCATTGCGGCGCTTCCTGACAGCCGCCGGCGCCTTGTGTGGTTCCCACCGAAGCGGGCGAAAAGACGCTTTATGCCGACCGTACTATTGTGGTGACAACGGCGCGGATCATCGTTGGACCGACGACCGATGCCGTGCGAAACGTAAAGTCGGTCCGCATGACATCCACGCGGCCACGGGTTGGCTGTGCCTCTCTGCTGCTGCTTGCTGGCCTGGTGATACTTTTTAGCGCGCTTACTGCTGTTCCGGCATCATTGGGCTTCGCTCTCTTGGGAGCCTTGGTGGTGGTGGCTGGGATACTCCGGTGGATCAACGCCAAAACCACTTATCACCTTGAGTTGTCAAGCGGGGTGTTCGACGGTCACACGCTCAGTTCAACCAACAAAGCCGACAGGCAGCGCGTGATGCGAAGTATCAACGAAGCGATGAAGTGTCGATAGGAAGGATACACCCGCAAGGCCCCGTTAGCGACGATAAGACAATCCGAGCCGTCCCCAGACCGGGCAGCGACTTCCCGCCGCTGCCCTCCCTCCCCACTCCAAAATCCAATCGAAGAGCCGCCTCGGAGACAATCGAAAATCCAAAATTGCTCCGCTTCCCCCGTCCGCCTTGTTTCCGCCTTCTGTTGTCCCCACCGCCCCCGCGGCTCACATAGCCCCCGGTTCCGATGGGGGTGGCGGAGAACCCGGTACCCGCGGCCTTCCACGTGGACCAAATAGGAATGCGGAATGAACGCGGTAGCAGCAGGTAGGCTATCCCAGCGTGCCGGGATCAAAACCAAGCGGAAAGGCCACGGCCCCGAGACCGTGCCTGCTACTGCGGTTGGCCGGGCGCTGCTGCAGCATCTCAAACCCGTCGCGCCGTGCAGTCGCCGGGGGCAACCTCCCGGCTACGACAATAATCACTTGCCGTCCTTACCCCGCTGCGGAAACTGGCGCACTGGAAACGGCACTGGCGCGCCCAATCTATCACGCACCCAGCATCCGCCGAAGGGAGGTTGTGTCGCGGATGATAAATCCTTATAACGATTGCCGAATGTTTATGCTTAGGAGCCAACCACTGTGCCCGCAAAATTGATTTTGCCTTATCGTCAAATCCACCTGGATTTCCACACGGGTCCGGATATTACCGACGTGGGGGTCGCTTTCGACGCCAAGGCCTTCGCCGGCGTTATGAAAAGCGCCGCGGTGAATTCCGTGACGGTTTTCGCCAAATGTCATCACGGTCACCTGTATTACAATACCCGCCGTCCGGAACGCCACCCCGGTCTGAAGCCCGGTCTGAATCTGCTGGGCGAACAGGTTGAGGCGTTGCATCGGGAAGGCATTCGCGCGCCGATTTATATCAGTGTCCAATGCGATCAGTACGCCGCCGCGCACCACCCCGAATGGGTGGCCCGCCAGGCGGACGGTAAACCGGTGGGGGCCGGACCCTTCGCCGCTGGCTGGACGATTCTGGATATGAACAGCCCTTATCAGGACTACCTGGCGGAACAGACCCGCGAGGTGCTCCAGCTGTTTCACCCGGTGGACGGCCTTTTTTTTGACATGTGCTGGGATCAGCCCAGCGCCAGCGTTCATGCCATCGAGGCAATGCGGCGCGCCAACCTGAATCCGGAAAACGAGGCCGATCGCCAGGCCTGGGCACGCCGGGTTACGCTGGCTTATATGAAGCGGTTCCACCAGATGGTCCAAGCCGCTAATTCCGCTGCGACGGTGCATTTTAACTCGCGCCCCGTGACCAATCTGCGCCAGGAAATCCGCTACGCAACCCAGTTTGAAATTGAAGCCCTGCCCACCGGCGGATGGGGTTATATGTTTTTTCCGCGGGTGGTGCGGTTCGCGCACCGGCTGGGCAAGCCCTGCCTGGGCATGACGGCTCGCTTCCATAAATCCTGGGCGGACTTCGGCGGCCTGAAGCCCTATGCCGCTCTGGAATATGAAACCAGCCAGATGCTGGCCCACAGCGCCGCGTGCAGCATCGGCGATCAACTGCATCCGCGTGGCACGTTGGAAGCGCCTGTCTACGAGTTGATTGGCCGCGTGTATCGGCGCGTCGCCGCACGTGAACCGTGGCTGAGGGGGGCGGGAAATCTCTCCGATATCGGCGTGCTGGGTATCAACGTCCCTGCCACCGATGGCGGCCCATCGTCCGGTTCGGCAGGGGAATCGGAAACGCTCCAGCGCAGCGAAGAAGGCGCTGCGCGGATGCTGATGCAGTTAAAGCAGCAGTTCGATCTGCTGGATGCCCAGGCCCCGTTGGAGCCCTATAAGCTCGTGATCCTGCCCGACCACCTGCGGCTTTCCGACGCCCTGATTAATCGGTTGCGCCGTTACCTGAAAAACGGCGGCGCCGTGGTGGCCAGCGGCACCAGCGGCCTGAATGACGACGCCACAGCGTTGCGCCTGCCGGAGCTGGCAATCCAGCCCGCCGGCCGTTGGCCGGCGCCGGCGCTGTATCTGCGTTTTGGACCGGCCATTCGGCGCGATGTGGCCGCCCTGGATCATGTGATTTATGACCCCGCGGTGCGCGTCACGCCGGCCCCCGGGGCGGAGGCTCTGGGCCATTTTGTGGAGCCATATTTCGATCGCTCCTGGCGGCATTTCAGTTCGCACTTCCAGACCCCGCCGGCGAAAGTCACCCGCCAACCGTTCGCCACCCTCCGCGGCCGCTGCGCCTATATCGCTTTTCCCGTTTTCGGAGCCTACGCCCGGCACGGTAATGTTCCGTATCGGTTGTTGGTGCGTAATATTCTGGACCGGCTGCTACCCGAGCCGCTGGTGCGGACTGAAGCGCCTACCGGCTGTGAGATCACGGTCACCCGCCAAAGGCAGCGTCATATCGTGCATCTGCTCTACTACAGCCCCGAACGCCGGGCGGTGAATCTGGATCTGATCGAAGACATCGTGCCGCTGTTCAACGTGCCCCTGGCTCTGCGGCTCAACCACCGGCCGCGGCGGGTTTACGTGGCCCCGGAAAACACCGCGCTCGAGTTCACTTGGGCGGCCCCTTATGTGCGGGTCACGGTTCCGGAGATTCGCGGTCACGCCATGGTCGTGTTCGAATGAGCACCGTTGCTTTGCCCAGCGCCGCGGATCGTCCAACCGCGTGGAGGCCGCGCTCGAATCCCTGGTGGATCGCCATTGCGGTGATGCTCGGGACCTTCATGGAGGTGATGGACACCTCCATCGCCAATGTGGCTCTGCCACATATCGCCGGCAGCATGTCCATCACCACCCATCAGGCCACCTGGGTGCTGACCAGCTACCTTATCTCCAACGCCATCGTGTTGACCGCCGCGGACTGGTTCAGCCGGACGTTTGGCCGCAAGCGGTTTCTGCTGAGCAGCATTGGCGTGTTTGTCGGCGCTTCGCTGGCGGCGGGCCTGGCTCCCAACATCGGGTTTTTACTTGTTGCGCTCGTGATCCAGGGCTTGGGCGGCGGCGCCCTGCAGCCGACGGCCCAGGCCATTCTCCTGGAGAGTTTTCCGGCCCGGAAGCGCGGTCAAGCCATGGCGTTTTATGTGCTGGGGGTCATCTGTGCGCCGGTGATCGGGCCGACCCTGGGTGGTTGGCTCACCGACGCTTACAGCTGGCGCTGGATGTTTTACATCAATATTCCCGTGGGGGCGGTGGCGTTTCTGATGGTGGACGCCCTGGTGGAAGACCCGCCCCATATTCGCGATGCGGTCAAAACGCGCATCGACGTGGTTGGATTCGCGCTGTTGGCCATCTGGATCGCGGCGTTGCAGATCATGCTGGATAAAGGCCAGGACGCCGGCTGGTTTGGGGCGGTCTGGATACGCTGGTTGGCCGGCCTGGCCGCGGTGGGATTCCTGGCGTTCGTGGCGTGGGAGCTTACCACCGCTACGCCCCTGATTAATCTGCGCATCCTGAAGAACCGCAACTTCGCCTCCTGCACCGCGGTGATGATTCTGGTGGCCATGATTCTTTACAGCACCACGGCCCTGCTGCCGATGTTTCTGCAGACGCTGATGGGCTATCCAGCGTTGCAGAGCGGCCTGGCGGTCAGTCCGCGCGGCCTCGGATCGGTGGTGGGCGTGCTGATTGCCGGGCGCTGGATGAGCCGCGTGGATGAGCGTTTTTTCATGGCCGCCGCGCTGGTGGCGCTGGCCTGGTCCAGCTATCTGCTCGGCTCGATCAACCTGAACATTGGCATGTTCAGCGTGACCTGGCCGATCATTATCAACGGCTTCGCGGTGAGCATGCTGTTCATCCCTTTGACCACCGTCTCCGTCAGCACCCTGCGCCAGGACCAGATCGGCAACGCCACCAGCATTTACAATCTGGTGCGCAACCTGGGCGGGGCCATCGGCATTTCCGTCACCACCGCCCTGCTCTCCCAGATCAGCCAGGCGCGACAGAGCCTGCTGGTGCGGCGAGCCACGGCCCTGAATCCAGCCTGGCGCCGAAGCGTCCAGCGCCTCCAGACGGTGCTGGCTCCGCACGGTCCGGCGGCGACCATGCGGCGCGACGCGTTCGCCATTCTTTATCATCAGATATCTCAACAGGTCAATACCCTGGCGTTCATCGATGACTTCCGCCTCCTGGCGCTGCTGGCCCTGGCCTGCCTGCCCTTGGTCCTCATGCTCCGGCCGCCGCGGCATCATCACCTGGCGCTCTGAGGCGGCGTCGGGGCGGGGTGGATCCGCCGGAAGGTGGTTTCATCCAGCGAGACCACCCACATTACGACCGGTTGGCGGCCGAGCGGCGGTTGACCCAGCACCACCCAGCGGCACCCATGCACCGGCGCCGGATCATAAATCAGCAGCCAGTCACGCCGCGATGGCAGGTCGCCTGGGAGGGGCGCCGGCGCGTAGACATAGGGCCGGCCATTCGTGGGACAGGTGAAGTTCAATTGCGATGCGCCGGAAGCCGCCGGCGTCAGTTGGCTAAGCGTCGCGGGCAGGCGGTGATGCTGTTGGAAATACCGCAACAGGGCGCCGGTTATTTTTTGCAGCCGCAACGCATCCGGGTTCAGGGCGGCCGGGGGATAGGTGCGGGTAGTGGTCACGCAACCGGCGGGCAGTGACGCCAGCAGCAACATCGAGCCAGCCAGGAGGGCCGCGCCCCAATAGGACCGCCAAATGAGTGCGGTAAAGGGACGCCGGGTGGCGGCTGACCATAGCAGCCGATACGGTCCCCGTGCCGTGGCTGCCCGGCTGGACGCGACGCCATCCCGGCGTGCCGGTGTGTCTGCTGCAACCGCATGCATTGTGCCTTCCTGGCTAGTGCTTCGTCACCACTTGGCTTTCGGGTATCGCGTTCGCCGCCGTTCACCGGGTCGCCGCAGGCGACTCGCTACGGCGCCCCAAAGGCCGGTGCTTCGGGTTCGGTGGTGAGTCTGGGGCTCTTTCTCCAACCCGAAATGTATCGTTTGACAACGCACTAGGGCGACAACTTGATGTCATGGACGGGGTTCTCCGCCGGTTGGGTCGCGGTCGAGCTTGGGACGCCGCCGCGCTGCATGTCTTTCATCTGCCTCTGAAATACGCCGGGGCCGACGGCTTTCGGCACCAGCTCCATGCCCCGCTCCTCTCCCTTGGACATAATCTTAAGGGCCCGCGGCTGGGGAATCACGTGGGGGGTCAGAAAGATCAGCAGCTCGGTCTTGGTTTTGGAGTTTTGCGTGTTACTGAACAGCAGCGGCCCGATCCACGGAATATCCCCCAGCAGCGGAACTTTGCTGACGGTCTTGGTTTTCTGATCCTGCATCAGGCCGCCGATGACAATGGTCTGGCCATTTTTCACATCCACGACGCTCTGGGCCTGGCGGATGTCGAAAATCGGCGCGGTCACCCCGGGGGAAACGGTCACACCGGCGCCCGATTCCAACTGCGAGACCTGCGGGGCGACATTTAACGTGACATCGCCATCCGGGTTGATCTGCGGGGTCACGTATAGAATGATGCCCACCTGTTGATAGCTGGGCGTATTGACCACCGTGCCCTGCGTGGTGATGGTGGAATTGGTGATGATCGGCACTTCCTGGCCGACCATCATCGTGGCCTGTTGGTTATCACTGGCCAGAATGTAGGGGCGGCTGAGCACATCCAGCTGGTTTTTCTGGGCCAGGGCCTGCAGGGTGGCGGTAAAGTTGTTTTCCACCACGCCGACCACCAGGCCGCTGGGCGTGCCGTTGGCTGCAGCACTGGCGATGGAGCTGGCGAGGCCCAGAGCGCTGCCGCCGTTGCTGCCGAAGTTCGTGACATTGGCCGTGCCCGTGGCCCCGCTGACGGCGCCGTTCGGCGCGATGGACCCGGTGACCTGTCCGGTGGGAACCAGCCGGGTGCGCTGATCGAGAATCGAAAATTCCGAGCCGATGGCGGAGCTGTTCTGCAGTGTCACTTCGGCGATGAGCACTTTAATGAGGACCTGGGGAACGGGTTGATCCAGTTGGCGGATCATACTCTTGACGGCGGGGCCATATTTCTGGGTGGTGGTTACCAGGAGCGAATTGGTGCTGGTATCGGCGACGATATAAGCCTGGCCCAGGAGGGCATTGGCCGCGGTGGCGGTGGAGGCGCCGCTGACGCCGCCGCGCCCGACGTTGCTGACCGGAGCGCCGAAATTGCCGGCGCGCAGGTTGCCGAAGTTGCCTTCGCCGAACCGGGTGGCCCCGCCGAAATTACCGAAGGCGCCGAAGCCGGAGGCGCCACTCGACATGCCGAAGGCGTTGCCGATGCCGGTGGTGGACTGGGGCGGGGAAGCGGGGTTGCCGAAAAGGGTATTGAGCACGTATTGGACATTCGCGGCGCTGGCGTTCTTAAGGTGATAAATGAAGAACACCTGTTTGGCCGCGGGATTGGAGTCGACCCGCTGGACGATCGAACTGACCAATTGCAGTTCGTCGGCCGGGCCGGTGACGATGACCGTATTGGTGCGCTCGTCGGCGGTGGCGTTGACCTGGCCGCTGACGGCGTTGCCTGCCGTGGCGCCGTGCTGGTTCCGTTGGACGAATTGCAGCACCCGGCGGAACAGCGGCGGCGGCGGCCCGCTGGGCTGATTGGCGGCGGTGGACGGATTAAACACCGCGTTGATGAGCGTGGCCGTGTCGGTGGCGTCGGCATTCTTAAGGTGGTACATCCGCATATCCATCATCGCGGCCGGGCGGTCGATCCGCTGGACGATTTGACCGACCAGGCGCAGCTCGCCGGCCGGCCCGGTGACCACGAGGCTGTTGGTGCGCTGGTCGGCGGACGCGTTGACCTGACCTCCGATCTCGTTGCCGCCGGCGTTAGGGGGCCGGTTTTGTCGAAGCAGGCGTCGGGCCCAGGGGGGAACGAAGCGCGGCGGGGGGCCGCCGGCCTGACTGGTCGGGGCCGGATTAAACACCGCATTGAGGAGGGTGGCGGTGCTGGTGGCGTCGGCATAGCGCAGATGGTAGATCCGCAGCGCCGTCGCCGCGGCGCGCTGCTGGTCTACGTCCGCGATGATTTTGACGATCCGCCGGATATTGGCCGACGTATCCGTGATGATAATGGTGTTGGAGCCCGCGTTGGCCGTGACGATGGCGCTGGGGCTTAACAGCGGGGTCAGGTCCGTGCGCAGCTTGGTTGCGTCCACACTGTGCACGGGAACCACCTGAGTGATGATCTGGTCGGTATCGGCGATGCGGGCGGGGGCGTCGCCATAATGGACCGGAACGTTGGCCGTCTGGGCCTGGTTGAGCGCTACAACCTGCAGATCGCGGCCGGTGCGAATGAGCGTGTAGTGCAGCGGCTTGAGCACGCTGTCCAAGGCGTTAACCGCGGCCTTGGCCGAAACCGGGCGCAGGCTGGTGATGGTCACGTGGGCCGTGACCTGGTCGCTTTTAAGCACGATAAAACCAAAGGCTTGGGAAAGGTAATCGAGAACCACGTTGACAGGGGCATTCTGAAAGTTGAAGCTCACCCGGCTCTGGAGATTGTCGGGCTGCGTCGCCGGAACGGCCGGGGCCGGGCTGACCGGCGCGGGGGCGAAAGGCCGGGTCGCGGGCCGCGGCTCGATTTGGCTTCCGGCGGCGGGAGCGGTCGCGGGAAGCGGCGCGGCCCGGCCGGTGGCGCCAGCGCCGATGGCTAGCAGGGCCAGCACAGCGGCAACCAGGCGGAGGGCGATGGCCCACAGCTGCGGTCCAGCCCCGCTACGGTGTACCTGCTGCTTCCACTCCGGGCTAGGCAAACCAGCGCTGGCCGTTTCATAGCCCCAGGCGTGAGCGCGGGGCCATGGCTCGGCGCGGGCACCCATAACCCGTCGCTTACGCTCCGGGCTAAGAGGGCAGGCGTGGCCATTTTCAGGACAGAAAGGCGAACGAAGACTCATGAAGCCATTCATTATTTAAGCTCCTGTTGGCGCCGACGGCGCATCATTTCGATAAGGGAGGATTCCTTCGGTGAGCCAGCCCCTGCGGGCGCCACCGCCGGCGCCGTGGCGGCCGCCGGTATAAGCGGCGCAGCGCCGGCCAGATTTTGCCCCAGGCGCACGAGGCGCGGGGTTGTGCCGGGGGCGGCGAGCTGCAGGTCACGCAGCGTGATCCGTAGAATGATGCCGCCGTATCGGCCCGGAACCCCCTCGTGCACGCCGAGAAGGCGGACTTTTCCGCTGACGGGCCAGAGCAATAATGCCGTGCTGGTACGGCCCGAGCGCAGCGCTCCGATAAATACCGGGATATCCGGCTGGCTTGCCGCCGCTGACGCCGTGGCGGCCGCTTGCGGGGCGCCCAGCGCTGTCCGGTCGCGGGCAAAGATGCTTTTATGCGCCAGCACCTGGTACGCCGCCGGCAGGGCGGCACCGGACCGTCCCAGCGCCAAGCCGGCGGCCAGCAGCACCGCGGTAGCGGCGCTCGCGGCCCCGGCCGCGGGCCGCCACCAGGCGACGGGGACCAGTCTGGCGAATCCGGGGCGGCGCTGCGCTCTGCTCCGGCTTGGGCCGAGCGCGACGGTCTTCACGGCGTGCACACCGCGAGGCTTCGCTCCAGTCGCGGGCAGACCGGTCTGCTTCGCCCTTAAAATCCGTGCGATCGGTGTGATCCGTGGTTCCTTGAGTGGCGCCGCCGTCGCGCCGGGTTTGTCCGCGGTTATCCGGTTATGGTTCGATCGCACTGGTATGGGCATACTCATCATGGAACCTCCCCGGCGGTCTGGGCTTTCGTGCCTGGCGTTAAGGCCAGGGTTGCCACACGCATCTGGAACGTCAGATCATCGGTTCCCAACTTGTGTGGAACCAACTGCACAGCGAGGATCCGCAGCGGCAGCCCGGCGGTTTCAATGCGCCACATGAAGAGCGCCACAGTGGCCGTCGTGCCGCGGCCCGCCACGCGCACCACAATCGGCTGGAACCGCCCCGAAGGTGCGGTACGATCGGGCTGCAGGGATTCGATCGTAACGTCCGCCGTGCGGGCATAAGCCAGCAACGCCCGCAAAGCCGCGCTTTCCGCCGCGCCGGTATCGCGCTTAAGGCCCGCGGCGCGACATTGGCGCCAGGCGCGCTGTATGCGGGCGCGGTTCCGCAGCAGGCTCGCCTCACGCGTCAGCTCCAGCCGCGCCCGAGCCGTGCGGCGCGTCAGTTGTCCCGACATGGCGACATAGGGCACGACCAGATACCGATCGAATAACAGCAGCACCACCAGGGCCGCGGTGACCAGGGCGATGATTTTTTCCCGCTTCGTCAGAACCACGATTCACCCCGGGGCCCGAAATTTAAACGCGATGGAAAATTCGTACTGGCGGCTGCCGGGGTTGACCTGGCGCACATCCACCACCGCCACATTGGTGAAACCCGCCGCGGCGGTGAGGCGCCGGCGCAGCTCCAGCACCTGCCGCTGATTGGCGGCCCGACCGGCCAGCTCGTCAGGTTGATGCGTCCGCAGGATCAGGCTGGTGGCATAGATGGAGCCGTCGGAGGGGAAGGCGTTGGTCAGCGCCCGGAAGCAGGCCAGCAACCGGGGTGCGCCGCTATGCCAGTTCCGCACAAAATTCAGACGGGCCAGGGCGGACCGGGCTTGTTGAGCCTGCGGCCGCAGGGCCGCCACCTTCGCCTGCAGCGCGGCGAGATTCGCCTGACGCTGGTGCAGGTTATAACCCGCAGCGGCCGCCGCCAGCAGCACCGTGGCGCCCAGGGCCGTCGCCCAGGCCATGCGCCGCCGGTTCCTCCGCTGGGGAGGCGGGGCCAGGCGCGAACGCAGAAAGTTCACCGGTAATCTGCCGGTGATTCCGGCGAGCGCCACCGCCGCCGCGGGCGCGAAAGGCTGCTCCGGCGGTTCGCCGGTGGGCAGCGGTTCCTCCCAACATGGCGCGGTGACGGACGTTCCCAGCCGCTCCTGCAGCGCCGCGCCGAGATTTTGCGGCGCTGGGCAGCCGTCCCAAACGATCACCGGCCAGGGCGCCCCCTCCGTCGGGTGGCCGGCCAGGATTCTTCGGATCTCCGCGGCCAAAGACCCAACCAGTTCTTCGGGCGCCGCCGGAGCGGCCTGGCGCAACAGCACCGGTCTACCGCCGTGCTGGAGGCACAATTCCACGCCGCGCGGTGTCGCGCTGACCACCAGGGCGTCACCGGCGGCCCCGGGCGTCACGGCGGCCAGGGCCGGCATGGTCGCGGTGACCGCGCGCAGCCGCAGATGGGCGGCCGCCGCCACCTGACGGCACTGTTCAACGACTGTGCGGCTCGTCGCGACGAGCAGCACGGCGGCTGCGGCGTCGTGGTGGAGTGGGCCGGCGAAGTCCACCACGAACGTTTGGGCATCGCTGGCGAAGGCGTTTTCGGCCTGAAGGCGCAGGCTGGCCAGGGCCAGGTCCGCCGCGGCCGGCGGCAGATCGCAACGCCGCGTCACGAGCAGGCGCGCGGCCAGACCAAGAATCGCGTCGCGCGTGCCCAGGCCCTGCTGCCGCAGAAACTCGCCCAACGCCGCGCCCAATTGCGCCGGCTGGGCCAGTCCCACGCCGGGTGGAAAGACGAACGCGGCCGCGCCCGACATTTGGCGCCGTCCGCCGTTGCCGGGCGTCACCTCGGCGAGCAGCGCACGATCCCGTTCCAGCGCTATGCCGAGCACTTTTTGCGGCCGGCGTCGCCTCATAACGATCCCTCCTGCCCGGGCGACATCATCCCCGGAAACGCCGGAGTAGTAGCCGTGATCGGCGGCGGTTGGCCGGCGCGCAACGCCTGCCGAATCGCCGCCGGCAAGGGCCAGCCATCGCTGGTTACATCCTGGCGGTAAATGATCCGGGAGTTGGTGGAGCTACCGTTGCCCGCCTGGATGAGAATACGGCAGCGGTCATACGCGCGGGCGTGGGAAGTCACGGCGACGATGTCGGCGGAATAAATGGTGGATTCTCCGGTGATGTAGTCACCCAGAGCGTTGGTCAGGGAGGCGCGGAGTTCCGGCAGGGTTACCAGCCACGCCAGATTGGTCGGATCCGTGGTGGATTGCAACTGCGCCTGGCGCTGGGTGAGGATGGTGGATACCAGGTTGGGATTGTTCCGCAGGCCGGGCAAGCAGGCCAGCACTTCAGGCGGTGCGGTCATGATATTGACCTTCAGCGATCCGCCGGCGGTCAGATGGGGATAGACTTTGGTAAATTCGGCGGGCGTTAACCCCGAGGCGTAATAGAAGGCGAAAACGTTGGCAAAGCGGGTTGGCCCCCGGAAGGTAACAATCCGGCGGAGAATCTGGTTGGCCCGGCCGGCGCCCAGCTGGCTGGTAAGCACACGGCGTAATTGCGCTTCATTTACCGGGTTGACATTGGCGATCGGCGGACTGCCCGTGCTGCTGCCACCGCCGACGTCGGCGGGCAGAGCGGTGACGAAGGGAAACAATCCCCGCGGGCTGGCAGGGGTGCTGCTCAGCGCCAGGCCCAGGCTGCCGGTGTTGGCGCCAGTCTGCATGGCCTGCAGTTCGGAAGAGTTGAGCACACCGGTGTGGTCGGTGTTATAGCCGTACAGCACGAACGGGGTGAAGCCCTGCACCAGATACAGTTCGTCGACGGATTCGAACGGCGCCTGCTTCGCCCGGTAGGGATCGGGCAAGGTTTCATAGTATCCATTGCCTGCGCCCAACCCGGTGGGATCGACGCCGCCACGCCAGACGATAATCGACGCGGCCATTTGCGGCGTCACGCCGGGCAGCCATTGGAGCATATTGGCAGTGGCCGTGTTCAGGTTCAGCTTGCCGAGTTCGTCGGTCAGGCCGAAACTGTACGTCTGGTCGGCATCGGTGCTTTGACCGTCGTTATAGGTCGGCTGGATCACCCATATATAGCATGAGCCGAGGGGCACGGCCTGCATGGAAATTTCACTGGTTAAATCCAGTTGACCGCTGGCCAGGTTTTGCATTTTCTGGTCGACCACGGCCAAAAGAAACTGCTCCGCGCCGCGCTCGGCCGCCGCCGCCCGCATGGCGGCGGCGCGGTTGGCCTGGGCCAGGGCGTCGGCCCGCATGCGTACGGAAAGCGTGATTACCAGGCCGGTCAACGCGATAATCACCCATAGCGTGGCGATAAGAATGGACCCGCACGCCATTTTGGATTTAGGCTGGCCGGGCGGAACCGCGAGACGCTGTGGCGCAGGATAGCCAGCCCGCTGCGCCGCGGCGCCGGAGCGCGCCGGCGCGCCGGGATGCACCGGGGTAAATTCCGAGGCTGGCGCCGTTTCCAGCGGGAGAATTTCGCGCCCCTGGGTACGCCGCCGAATCGGCCGTTTTTCATAGCCCGGAGGTCGCCCCTGGCGACTGAACTGCGCGACGGGGCGAGGCACTACGGCGGTACTCCGAACCCGTCGCTCATGCCGATGGAGTCGGAACTTCCAGCGCTCCGGGCTATGCAACCAGGCGGTTGCTTTCCCCGCCGCGTGAAATTGGCTCCCTGGAAACGGCGCTGGTGTAAAATCGAAAATCCGTGGCCGCTTCATGGCAAGTTCAGCCCCTGTAACGGCTGGGCGCAGGCCAGCGGTACAATGCGTTCTTCCTGAACCGGCCGTGTGCCCGCTTGGGGGGTGACCACCAGGGTCACCCGCACGGCCAGCGGCAAAGCGTTGGCCGGCTGGGTCTGCGTGGAGTCCCAATGGTCGTCCCAGTTCGTGCCGTCGAAGTAGCTCAGGCTGAAATCGGTGACGTGCGCGCAGAGAACGTCCGGCGCCGGAGTGGGGGTCACGGTGGCCAGCAGGTTGGTGGTGACCCACCGCACCAGTTGCAACCCCGAACCATTCGCCGCCGGTTCCGTGCCGATCTGAATCCACCGCATATTTCCCTGGACCCTATGTCCCGGCTCCAGACCACAGGCGTAAAAACTCAGGGATTGATTATTCCCCTGAAACGGGCCGGCGAGAGTGTTGCCAGTGCCGCGGCGCGGCCTAACCGCATCGCCGAGATCAGCGCCCAGCCCATCGAGCGCCGCGTCGATACCCCGGTTGGCGTTGATCACCCGGGCCGCGCTGGCTTCCGCGTGGAACGCGGTGTACAGGCTGGCGCCGAGCACTCCGACGATCAGCGCGCTCATGGCCAGGGCCACCAATAATTCGAAAAGCGTAAAGCCGCGCCGGTTCATCCCTGCGGTCCTCCCGTGCCGGTAGACCAGGTGGTGGGCGGGGTCGGGTAAAGCAAAGTGCTTAAGGCGACCTGACGGTCTCGGCCAAACGATGCCCAGGTGACGGTGACGGTAAGCTCCGTCAGATTGGCGTTCGGTAAATTCGGCTCTGGCCACGCTTCGGTGGTGGCCTGCCAGGAATAATGCGGGGCGCTGGTGAAGGTCCCGGAAAGAGGGCCGTTTTGCCAGTCGCCGGTCACGGCGAGATCATTGAGGCGGGCCTCGGCGAGATTGATCGCCACATCGCGCTGCCGGGTAAGGCCGGCGAGCCGGGTCGCCAAGTCCAGACCATACATCGTCGCCGGCATGACAATGGCCAATATGGCCACGGTGGCCAGGATTTCCACCAACGTAAAGCCGCTGGGGGAAGCATGCTGAAAGTTTTCAGTTTCCAGTCCACCGGGGCGGATCTTCGATTTTCGGTTTTCGGTGCGGGGCATAGGGATTAGGGCCCGCAGGCGGCCCCCTCCATGTCTGGCGTTGCGGTCATTTTCAGGAGCCACGAACACTCGGCCTGGGCAAGAGTACAGCGTCACGGTGATGGGCCTCCGCCGGTGACCACGTGAAATGTTTCGGTGGGGGCGGTACAGGCGACCCGCACCGTACCCTGCCCACTGAGAAACTCCACCTCCGCCGGTTGGCAGCGGCCATCCGGCATGAATTGCAGCGTCGGCAGGCCGTTAATCAACGGCGCATTGGTCGCCAACCGTACGCCACTCGGGGTATGAAATACCTCGCCTAAAGGCCCGGGCGCGGGTGCGGTACCGCTATGGTCGTTCGCCATCCACCAGCGTCCGCGGGTGGGGTCGCAAAGCAGGCGATAGGTCCGCCCCTGGGCGATGGCGTTGCTGCGGGCCAGGCGGGTCAGCGCCACAAACTCGGCGGCGGCCTCACCCGGCCGGCGCCCGGTGGCGAAGCCGGAAAGCGCGGGCGCCACCGCCGCCAGCAGAAGGGCGAGAATCGTCAGCACCAGCACCAATTCCAGCAACGTAAAACCGGCGCGGCGATGCCGCAACCAATTAGCACGACAGCGCAAGGTCGTTCTCTGCACGGGCCTGTCCCGCTCGAATTGGCACCTCTGGGGCCCACGGAAGGGCTGCCCTCCGTCCGAAACGGCCACTTTCGCGGGATCTTGCGCTGTCGTAGCTACGAACCTCATTGACTTTTTCCCCAGTTCGTGATTTCCCCGCTGCCGCCGGCCTGCCCGCTGGGACCGTACGACCACAGGTCGTAGCCATCGGTGGAGTGCTGGCCGGGGCATTGATACTGGTACGGGTGCCCCCAGGGATCCAACGGCACGTGGCTGCCTTTCACATACGGTCCATGCCAGTTGGGCATGTTCGGTGGCTGCACGATCAAGGCCTGCAGGCCCTCGGCTGTCGTGGGATAGCGCCCGTTGTCAATTTCGAACGTGTCCAGCGCGGAGGCTATGTTGGCGATGTCCGTCTGGGCGCGGGTTACCCGTGCCTGTTCGGCGCGCCCGACGAACATGGGCACGACGATGCCCGCCAAAATCGCCAGAATCACCAGCACCAGCAGCAGTTCAATCAGCGTGAAGCCGCTGCGCCGCGGCGGACCGAAAACTGACATAGTCACACACTCCACGGGAAAACCTATTTCATCATCTGTTCGAGGCTGAAAATCGGCAGATACATGCCGATGACAATCGTACCGATCAGGCTGGCCATCACGAACAGCATGGCCGGCTCCACGAGGGCCACGAGCATGCGCAACTGCCGGTCCAGTTCCGTCTCATAGGTGTTCGAGAGCCGCACCAGTTCCTTGTCGAGCCGGCCGGTTTCCTCGGCGATGGCGATCACTTCGATCACGGAACTGGGCAGCAGTCCACCGCCGGTTCCCAGGCTGCGCGCCAGCGCTGTGCCGCGCTGCACCTGCTCGATGGCCGCGGTGACGGTGTCGGCAAGGGTCTGGTTGCCGATGGCTTCCCGGGCCACCCGCAACGACGCCACCAGCGGCACCCCGGCGCCGAGCAGCGCTCCGAGCAGCCGGGTGAAGCGCACCAGCGCGAAAGTCGCCACGACCCGGCCCAATACAGGCGTGTGTAAAATGAGCTGCTCCATGCCCCGCCGGCCCGCAGCCGATTGAGCGGTGCGGTACAGCAGCACTGCCCCGATGATGCCCACCGCCAGCACCAACAACCCATAGCGGGTGACCAGATGGCTCACCGCCAGGATCAGCAGGGTCAGCGCGGGCAGCGAACCGCCCAATTGGTGGAACATCTTGGAAAAAGTCGGGATGAAAAATACCAGCAGGAACGACAGCACGCCCGTGGCCAGCACGATCAACACGCAGGGGTACACCAGCGCCGCCTTTACCTTGCCGGTCAGGTCCCGTTCGCGGGTGCGGAAATCGGCGATCTGCGCCAGCACCAATTCGAGAAAGCCACCGGCTTCCCCGGCCCGCACCATGGCTACATAGATGCTGGAAAAAACGCGGGGGTGCTTGGCCAAGGCGTCGGCCAGCGCCGTGCCGCCGACGACATCGTCGTGGATAGCGCCCCACAATTGGCGCGGGGCCGGCGCCAACGCTTCGCGCCGTAGCAATTCCAGCGCCCGCGCCAGGGGAACGCCCCCGGCCAGAAGGTTGGACAACTCGCGGGTAAACCCCTCGACCTGGGCGCGCTTGACCGATCCGCGGCGCCCCAACGCCAGAGACCGCTTTAACGGCTTCACCTCGGCCCGTTCTTGTATCTGCACCGGGTGCAGCCCCTGGCCCAGCACTGCGGCGATGGCGGCGCTGCGGCTGTCCGCGGGTATGGTTCCGCGTGTAGTCCGGCCATCCGCCGCCAGTGCCGTATAGTTGAATATCGCCATAATTAAGCCACTATTGCCATGGGGTGCTCAACCCGACGGTTTCCGCGGCGCCCGCCGCCCATCCGGTGGTTTCGGTTACGGACGGGCCTCTTCACCCAAGGCATGCTGCTCGTCCATCGTATTATTCACCACTTCTTCGATGGTGGTGCGGCCCTCGCGCACCAGGCGCCAGCCATCCTCCCAAAGCCCTTTCATCCCCTGCTGCTGCGCCACGCGACGCATCTGTCCGGCGGCAGTCCGCCCCACAATCAGGGTCCGGATATCTTCCGTCACCGGCATCATTTCGAATACGCCCTGCCGGCCACGGTAGCCCGTGCCCATGCAGGCGCGACAACCGCGGCCGTGGTAAACGACTTCCGGCACCACCGCCCCGTATTGCGCCTGCAAGGCGCCCGGCTCGCCAGGACCGCTGGGCGCGACCTCCTTACACTCCGGGCAGATCAGCCGCACCAGGCGCTGGGCCAGAACCAGTTCCAAGCTCGACGCCACCAGGTAGGGTTCCACCCCCATATCGATCAAGCGGGCCGGGGCGCTCGGGGCGTCGTTGGTGTGCAGGGTGCTGAAAACGAGATGGCCCGTCAGCGACGCCTGCACGGCAATCCGCGCGGTCTCGCCGTCGCGGATCTCCCCGACCAGAACCACGTCCGGATCATGCCTCAGGATCGAACGCAACCCCGTGGCAAACGTCAGGCCCGCTTTCGTCGCCACCTGGATCTGGTTGATGCCGCGCAACTGGTACTCCACCGGGTCTTCAATGGTGATGATCTTGCGCTGCACGGTGTTGATCCGCGAAAGCGCCGCGTAGAGGGTGGTGGTTTTACCCGAACCCGTCGGACCCGTCACCAGGACGATGCCATGCGGCAACTCCAGGATGCGCTCAAACCGCGCCCGGTCGCGCGGGGCCATGCCCAGGTGTTCCAGCCCCAGCAGGGCGTCGCCGCGGTCGAGAATGCGCAACACCACCGCCTCGCCGTGAATCATCGGAATCACCGATACCCGCAGGTCGATTTCGCGCCCCGCCATCTTCACCCGGATCCGTCCATCCTGCGGCAGGCGCTTCTCGGCGATGTCCAGATGACTTAATATTTTCAGCCGGGATACAATCGCCGCGTGATAGCGGCGCACCTCCGGCGGAATATTCGCCTCCTGCAGCACGCCGTCAATGCGGTAACGCACGCGCAGCTGGTTCTCAAACGGCTCCACATGCACGTCGGTGGCCCGAAGCTCCAACGCTTCGGCCAGCACTTGATTGACAAAGCGAATGATCGAGGCATCCTGCGCCG
The DNA here is from genome assembly GCA_021785435.1 of Planctomycetota bacterium. Taxonomy (GTDB): domain Bacteria; phylum Planctomycetota; class Phycisphaerae; order WQYP01; family WQYP01; genus JAKCCC01. The sequence goes on along the minus strand of JAJYFE010000026.1, from coordinate 13,483 downwards.
CCACCGTAAGGTCCAGGTCTTCGTCGGCACGGCCGTTCTCGATGACATTGACCTCGGCCTCTCCGGCCAGCGATTGCAGGGTGTCGGCCCCCACGCCGAGCAGCCGCTTGGTGCAGCGGTCAATTTCCCCGCGGGGACAAAGCACGGGGCGCACCTCCCGGGCGGCGGCTAAGCGCAGTTCATCCAGCCCGGCGGTGTCGAACAGGTCGCCCGTCGCCACCACCAACACTCCGCCTTCTTCACGCAACGGCAATAAGTGGAACTTCAGCAGGATACGCACCGGGAACTGCGCCAGGAATGGCTTGGCGACCGCGCCATCGACCGCCTCCAGATAGGGCACGCCGAAATGCTCCGCCAGCGCGCGCAGTGCGGCCGCCTCGGGCGCCGCCTGCCGGATCACTTCGTCCAGCGGGGCCGTTCGCGCCGCGGTGCGCAGCTTGTCGGCGCCCGCGGCATCCACCACGCCGGCGTGCTTCAAGATCGCCGCCACATCATCCATAATCGTGCCAACCAGCGCCAAGCCCGCCTCTCTACCCGACCGGCCCGCTGGGACCGGCGGTTGCCCGGTTGCCTCCGAAGCGCTGGTTGCTAAGTTGGGCGGACCGGGGGCTAAGAGCCGCCTAGTAATCGAGCAGGCCCTGCTCCACCAGTACCGCTTCCTGGCGGAGCGTCAACAACCCGCGGAGATGGCGCTGGGCCGCCATGAGTTTCGCCGCAGCCGCCTCCCGGGCCAGGCGCAACGCCGCCAGCTTGCCCCTGATCTGCGCCGCGGTCGCGTGAGGATCGTGCAACGTTCCCGCCAGAGCCTGCATGGCTTGGACCAGGGGATTGGCAGGCCAAACCATGCCACGGCGATGGAACCGCCACATAAAAGCCGCGAGGCGCGATTCGAACTGAAGCTGCTGAACCTGCTGCACTTGCGGTTTAAGCACCGCCCATTCCGCATCCGTCACCTTGAGTTCCTGCTTGATGCGATTGAGCATCCGCTGCTGTCTCCGCTGAAAGTTCATCTCCCTCCAGCCGTGCTGGCGACCGGCAAATCGCGCCGGCCCGCCAGGCCCAGGAGCGTCTGGACCAGGACCATGGGGCGCCGCCGACCGGACCACCCCTGCCAAGCTGAGACTTAGCACCAGCGCCAGCACCCCCCAAAAACTGTTCGCTCCGCGCATCGCGAGACTCCCCTGCTTGGACCTACCAAAACTAAACGCATGAACCGACGGATAGTTACGGCTTAGGACGGATCGCTTCACCGTCGACGGCTTCGACGGCAGCTGTCTCGAACTGGCGCCACCCCTGCCCGGTGCGGAGGCGCAGAGCGCCGGTGACGGTGATTCCAGCGGCGCGGCCCGTGACGATCACGCCGCCGCTGCGGACCGTGACGAGCCTGCCCGCCAAAGCATCCAGGCGGCCGATGGCGGCGAGCAGGGCGGCGCGGCGGCCGGCGCCGGCCAGGACCTGGCGCGCCGCCGTGTCCAGGCGCCGCAGTACCTCGTGCAACACCGCCTCGAGATGGTAGGACCGGCCCGTGCTGGCGCGCCAGCTCGTCGCCAGAGATTTCCAACCGCCTCCCCAGGCGCAGGGATCATTATTAATATTGATACCCACCCCCACTACCAAGGACCGACGCTGACCAGCGCAGACCCCCTGGCACAACACCCCGGCGATTTTTTTATCATCCAGGAGTATATCGTTCGGCCAGCGGAGGACGGCGGTCAGGCCGCGGGACCGTGCGGCACGCACAATTCCCACTCCCATGGCCAGGGGCAGCAGAGGCGCCAGACCCTGGCCCGCCACGGTGTCCTCCACGGGCCAAGGAGCGAAAACCGCACTTAAATACAAACCGCCCGGTGGACTGCGCCAGCGGCGGCCATGCTGCCCATAACCATGGGTTTGCGTTCGCGCTACGTACGCGGCCACCAGCGCCCCGGGTGCATCCGTGGTCTGTCGCATCAGCAGGCGGCGGGCGTGGGCCAGCGCCAGCGTCTGGGTGGAAGAGATAGTTCGGTAACGGTAAATCCGCCAGGGGATGGCCATAGTTGCTGTCGCCGCAACGCCGCAACATCGGATGATGATCGGACAGTTGGTACACGCTCGTAAGGCCGCATTGCCGCAAGGGTGATCTATTCCGGCGTGCCGGAACCCGCCTCCGGCGGGGCAAGCGGTGCGCACGGCCTATCCGTCTGCCGGCCAGTACTGGCGCATTTTTTTACGCAGGAAGGCGACACTGCCGCGCAGTTGCTCCATACCGTCCACGCCGTCCTCAATGCTGATCCAGCCGTCAAAGCCGGCCGCACGGAGTTCCGTGAAAATCGCGTCGTAATCGTTCATGCCGCGCCCGATTTCACCATGGCGCAGCCGTTGGGCGTAGCCGAGCACATCTTCCTCGCGGCGCAGGTCGTCCAGCGTGCCTTCGGCCAGATAGCGGTCGCTGGCGTGCATCGTGACCACGCGATGTTTGATCCGCCGCAGCAACTCCAGTGGATCTTCGCCGGCCAGGATGGTATTGCTCGGGTCGTAGTTGACGCCAAAATTGGGGGCCTCAATTCGCCCCAGCAGCTCGCAGAAAATATCCATTTTCTGGGCGAATTCGGGATACTGCCAAAAGCCATCTTTATAATGATTCTCCAGAATCAATGTCACCGAGCGCTCGGCCGCGTAGGGCAGGCACTGCTGGATGCATTCCACCACGTAGTTCAGGCCCTCCTGGCGTTTGACTTCAGGTCGGCGCTGGCCGGAAAGCACCCGACAATACTGGCCGCCCAGGGCGACAGTCATATCGATGAAACGTTTTTCCCGCGCCACCTCGCAGGCGCGGAAAGCCGGGTCCGGATGGCTGAAATCGGGCGAACAGCACAGCATGGGAATACACCGCCCCTGGGCTTCGACCAATTTTCGGAAGGCCGGCCACTGACGCTCGTCCTTCAAGTCCGTAAATCCGCTGTAAAATTCCAAGCCCTCGACATCCAAGCCTCCGGCCAGATCAATCCACTGGCGCAGGGACATGGAGCCATCCACACATAACCCATCCAGAAACGCTTTGGGAAATGCCGCCAGGCGGGGCATCTTAGTCTCCTTTGTTCGGATTGCGGCCGATGATCGGATACTGTTCCAGCTCCAGAACGCTGCCGGAAATAGGTCGGCTTTCATCGCCCAGCCAGTATACCGCCGCCGCGGCGATATGCTCCGGAGTAAGTATCCGGCCCGAGGGCGCGAAGGCGCGGGGGATATGCTCCGGCCAATCGGCGGGAAATCCCTGGCCCAGTTTCAATTTATATTCGTTGGGCGTAAGCACCCAGCCCACATTGAAATGATTCACCCGCACCCCGCGCGACGCCAAACCGTCGGCCAGATTCCGGGATAATGTCATGAGCGCTCCCTTGGAAACGCTGTAAGCCAGGAGATCCGGTTCCCCGGTGTAGGCGTTGATGGAACCGATGTTCAGCACGCTGCCGCGGCTTTTCACCAGATATTCCAGAGCGGCCTGAACCAGCAACAACGGAGCGCGTACGTTCGTGGCCATCACGCGGTCGAACAGGGCGGCATCCGTGTTCTGAATATTGCTGCGCACCACCCAGGCCGCGTTGTTGACCAGGCCATCCAGCTGCCCGAAAGCCCCGATCGCGGCGGCCACCAGGCGGGCCGGTGCGGCGGGATCGGTTAAATCGTCGATATGCAGCCGCGCCGTCGCCCCCAGCGCTGCGACGATGCGCTCGCCGGCCTGGCGCCGGGTGCCGTGAATAAGCACCTTGGCGCCTTCCGTCACGCAGCGCCGGGCGATGGCTTCACCAATACCCGTCGTGCTGCCGGTGACGATGATGACTTGGTTTTTTAGCCGCATGTTGCCCCTTCCCATGATTCAATCCGGGCCGTCGCGCCGGTTCTGCTTCCCATCCGCCGGGCGGGCGGCGGGACTGACCAGCGGTAACCGTTCACGGACCTGAACCCAACCCGGCGCTTGCCACTGCGATCCGCGAACGGTTGCGCCAGGCGTTATAAAAGCCCTCTCGCCCGGCGGCAAGCACCTCCGCCGGATCCCGCCGCCACAGCGAATCCGGCCACTGATGGGCGGAGAAAATTTCCAGGCAGTACGCGCCTTGATACCCGGCGGCCTCGAGGCCGCCCAACAGAGCCGGCAAGTTAATACTTCCCTGTCCTGGCAGGACCCGGTCGGCCGGCCCCCGCGGTCCCAACCGAGGCCAGTCACATATATGAACGGCCATGGGCGGTCGGGGCAAGGCGGCGAGGCGCCGCGCTATGTCGTGTTCATGCCAGACATGCCAGACATCAAGCATTAAGCCGAAATTCGGCTGGTTGACCGCATCGATCAGGCGCAGGGCGTCCTCCAGGGAACCGACGAAAGTATCGGCATTCATGAGCACGGGATGCAGTGGTTCGAACATGATGCGCACCCCATGATCCGCCGCATAGCGCGCCAGGTTCGGATACAGCCGGTGGGCCGTTTCATACGCCAGGCGAAAATTATAAGCGGGGGCGTTGCCGCCGATGGTCACCAGCGGCAGGTTTTGTCCGGGAAAACAGTCGCCGAACAGGTCAATGCTCTGGCGATAACGCCGCATCCGCTCCTGGGGGTCCTCTAATTCCGGGCACATGGAATCTTTAAATAGGGCATGGACCCGTGGTTGCACACTGGTGACTTGCAGGCCGCGGTCGCGCAGCCAGGCCAATTGTTCGCGTGCTTTCGCCGGATCCCGGGAGATCTTGCGCTCGCAGACCTCGATGCCCGTTACACCCAGGCGCTGATACAACGCCACATCCTGCTCGAACGACAAGTCCCAGGTGGTGAATTCGCTGACGGAAAACGGGGGGCCTTGGGGCATACGGTCGGATCCATTCTTGGTACGTTCGTGCCGGTGTGTCTTCGTGGCGAGCCGGGCTGCACGTCACGGAAATCGTTCATGGCTTGAGCACCGCTTTGACCACCTTCCCGTCATGCATTTTCTCGAACGCTTCCTTCCATTGCGCCAGCGGCCAAACGCCTCCGAGGATCGGCTCGACATTCAGTTGACCGGAGGCCAGCAGGTTGATCACGCGCTCCCACACCGGCCAGTTGTGGCTGAAGCTGCCTTGCAGCGTGATGTTCTTATGCACCAGCGGATCCAGTGAAAACCCCAGCGGCTGCGGCCCCCAGCCCACTTTACTGATCCACCCCTTGGGGCGCACTATCTGCAACGCGGTTTGCAAAGTGGCGGATACGCCGGCCGCGTCGATCACGCCGTCCACCCCCAGGCCGTCGCCGGCTTGGGCCCAGTCGGCCAAGCCTTCCACGATGGGAATACAGCCATATTTTCGAGCGATCACCAGCCGGTCGCGGTCGCGCGGCAAACCCGCGATGGCGACGGTGGCGCCGCACAAGCGGGCCATGGCTGCGCACAAAATGCCGATGGTGCCTGGCCCGAATACCACCACCCGATCCCCCGGTTGGATGCGCGCGTTATGGACCGTGGCGTTAAAGGCGACACAACACGGTTCTGTCAGCGCCGCTTTTTCGAGCGGTAAATTATCCGGCAGCCGATGCAGACAGCGGGCCGGCACGCGCACGTAACGCGTCATGGCGCCGTCGACGCCATAGCCGAAGCCCTTTCGGCCGGGATCCAGGTTGTACAGTCCCTGCCGCGACATGGGATTATTGAGATCAATCACCGCCGCCGTTTCGCTGACCACGCGCTGGCCGATGTTCCATCCGGTCGCCCGCGCCCCGGTTTCGGCAATGACTCCGGCAAATTCGTGGCCCAGAATAACCGGATAATTTACCGGCCAACTGTGATCCGCCGTCCATTGGTGCAGATCGCTGCCGCAAACCCCCACTGCGCCAACTTCCAGCAGCACGTCTTCCGGCCCGATCGGCGGGCGCTCCACCTGGCGTAATTCCACGGAGTATTTCGCCGGGGCAAAATTCACCACCGCCCATTCGCTCATCGTTTAATCCCCTCTCGAGGTTGACCATACGCGTGCACTTTCCGGCAGATCATCCGCAAGGACTCCTCCACGTTACCGCTGGCGGTTTTAAAGGCGTCGGCGTCGATGGTCAGCGGCGCTCCCAGCACCACCAGTGGCGCGCCGTATTCCGGCGTCCGCACGGCCTGATCGACGGTTAGGCCGCCGACGGCCTGCACCGGAACCCGCACCGCCTGCACCACCTCCCGCAGCCGGTCCAGCGGACTGGGCATGCGCTCTCCCCGCGCCGCAATGCCCCGGCGCTCATCATAGCCGATATGATGGATCACAAAATCACAGCCCAAGTCCTCCAGGTACTTCGCCGCCGCCACCATATCCGGGCAGGCCAGGTTGTCACCCATCACTTGGACCTGGTAGTCGCGTCCGGCCTTAACCACACAGCGGATCGTTTCCTCATGGGCGCGGGCCATCACCACCACGTGCGTGGCCCCGGCCTGGGCCATCATTTCCGCTTCCAGGTAGCCGCCATCCATGGTTTTCAAGTCCGCCACGATGGGCGTTTCCGGGAAGCGCCTCCGCAGCGCCCTGACGCCGTTCATACCCTCGGCGATAATCAGGGGCGTACCGGCCTCCAGCCAGTCCACGCCGGCCCGCAGCGCCATCTCCGCGGTGGCCAGGGCTTCATCAATCGTAATCAGGTCCAGCGAAATCTGAACAATCGGCGACAGCATAGCGGTTCCTCCGCGGATTCCCCGTTGCGCCTTCACGGCACACGCCTGACGCCAAGGCGGTCAAATGGATTAAGCGTCGCGATCTCGGCGAAGCCCCTAAAGTCGTGATCGTTGAACGTCAGAATTCGGCGAATCCCGTTCTCCATCATATTGGCAACAAGTTTGGCGTCGAAGCAGCGCCGGTTGACTGGGCCATACTTCTCGAGAAGCCCCTTCCAGGTTTGATAGGCGGTTGACGTTTCAGGAAGCAATTGGAATAAGGTCTCCAGGGCGGCCATCTCGGCACAGGCCCGTTTCGCGGCGTATCCAAAGCCGTTGCTGGCAACCGGCTTGGTCATAATAAAGTACAGCTCGTATAGGCTGTGGAGACTAACCGCAAACTCCTCGCCCTCCTCCACGGCCGGCCGGGAGACGGAACCCACGGCGGCTTGAGGATGACGGTGTGCGGGTTGAATCAGGCGTGCCAGGACGTTAGTGTCCGCTAAGATCACGAACGGCCTCCAAATAAATTGTATCCCGGCTATCGTCCACTTCGTGAGGCAGGCGGGGATGGCTTTCAGCCCAAACCTTCAGACGGCGCGTCCATTGAGAGGCTTGCACCGCCGACACGGCCGGCCGCTCTCCCAGTTCCGCCAGGAGCACGGCGTGCTCGTCCTTGGATCGGACGATGAACCCCCTGACGTGGTGGCGGCGCGCCCCCGCTCCCCGCCGCCGCACTCTTTGCCGCAGAACTTCCGGTAGTTCGTCCCACGTGGTGTCGATTGTATCACGCATGGCTCACCTCGCAGCCTGTTATTGTAGCATTCATCAGCAGGCCACGTATTCCTCCGGCTGATGTTGCCGCGCGTATTCAAACATGGCCCGGAGATTCTCCGGCGGTGTCAGCGGAGAGATCTCGCAGCCGCCGCCGACGATGTGGAACCGCCCGCAGATTTCGTGGCACCGGCGGCAGGCCGCATACACCGTTTCCGGCGTACCTTCCAGCAAGTCGGTAATCGTCGAGACATTCCCACAGATCACGCGTTCCGCACCGAGGGCCGCGCGGACACGCCGTAAATCGGCGGGAAAATCAATTTCGTAGATGTCCACCGGCAATTCGCGCATTTTTGCCGCCAGCGCCGTGGTGTTGCCGCACATGTGCTGGCGGCGCAGCACCTGCGGAAAGCGCTCTTTTAAAAAATCAAACACCCGTTTTTGCTCGGGCCAAAGAAACTCCGCATACAAGGCCGGCCCCATCATGCTGGCCGCCGCGTCGCTCATGCCGATGGTATCCGCTCCGGCGGCAATCTGGGCCGGGGCGTAGGCGATGGCCACATCGGCGGTGAAGGCCAGAAGATCGCGCACGAAGGCCGGATCATCCACAAAATCCATCATGATCGTATTTAACCCGCGCAATTCCGCCGCCAGCGCCAGTGGCCCTTCCACCCAGCCGACAATCGACATCTCCGGCCCGGCCCGCCGGCGCATAAACTCAATCGACTTGACCCGGTCGTGCATCCGGCCGCCGCCCAGCGGATCCGGCCGTTTAAATTGCCGCAGCCGGGCCTTGTCCGCTAAAGCGGCGCGGCCCTCGTTGATCGCCGGCCCCTGGTCGGTGAACCAATCCACGCTGCCCTCCCCGGCAATATCGATCACTTCGCGGGCCGGGTCGGAACAGGTCAGCAGGCAATCCAGGCCGAAATCTTCTGCTGTCTTGAGTTGGGCTTCGGCCATCTTCAGCCCGTCGCGGGTGTAATCAATGAACCGGATACCCGCGTGCTTGGACGCGAACATCATCACCATGGGCTGGGCCGCCAGATGATCCACCGGCTCACCGCGAATCGTACGGCGAATTCGTTCTTTTACCGTCATGGGAATTCCTCCACTATTATTTCCCAAGCCCCATCCACCTTGGCCGGCGACGCAGCCGCACCCGCCGCCGTGACGCCGCGTGACCGGCCCATTTTAACGCCGACATCCGACCGCACCAAAACCACAACCTACCGCCCTCCGTCAATAACTCGGCGCACATCTCCAAACGGCCGGTCCGAGGTAAGCCGGTGCGGGCGGATTCGCAGCCGCCGGCGGGGATCCTCGAGTCCCGGCATCCTGTAGCCGCCGATGTCCCCATCGGCGGTGCGAAGGACCCCGGCCCGCGGGACAGCGCCCAAGGCCCGGCACCCGGCTTCCGCCACGCCCACGATTGCCCAAAATTTTTCGCCCCCCCCCCGCGGCTGTGACAATTTTTCGGGGGCCCGCCAGATAGCGCGGACAGCCTGCCCCGCCAGATCGCCGCTAATAAACCCGTGGGCGACCCGACCAAGCCCGCCCGCCTCCTGACGGGGCGGCGGCGGGAGGCGCGGCGGCGACTGGCCTTGGCAGGGGGCGCCACTGCGGTGGGGCGAACGGGGCGGCTTCAGGAGGCGGCGAGCCGCATCGTGGCCTCTGTTGCACGCGCCACGGCTGACGGCTCCGGACGGCATCCAGCGGATGGGGACGCGCCACGCGCCGCGATCCGTGAACGGTTACTTCCACTGGAATCAGGCTGTGCCGAAAGCTCTCCGCGAGGCGGCACGCCAGGTTGGCCTCCCGCTTCAGGCCGAACAACCTCAACCGCCCTTGGAACGCTTATCCTTTCACGCCGCTGAGTTTCACGCCCTGGATGAATGTCTTCTGCGTCAGGAAAAACAGTACGATAATCGGCAACGCCATCACCAGCGACATCGCCATCAACGGCCCCCATTCGGTGTTGTATTGACCCTGGAACATGGTCAGACCGATGGACAACGTGTACTTGCGGTCATTGAGCAGATAAATCAGCGGATTTAAAAAATCATTCCAGGAATTGATGAACGTGAACAGGGCCACCATCAGCAGGGCTGGTTTGGACAAGGGCGCCACAATCCGCGCCCAGATGCGCAGATCGCCGGCCCCGTCCACCCGCGCCGCCTCCAGCAGCGACACGGGAATACCGCGATAAAATTGCCGCAACAGAAAGATAAAAAAGGCGTTGCCGAAAAAGGCCGGAACCACCAGCGGCAAAATGGTGTTGATCCACCCCAGATGCCGGAACAGGATGAACAACGGAATCATGGTTACCTGACCGGGAATCATCATGGTGCTCAACATCACCCAGAACAGGGTTTCCCGCCCTTTCCAGGGCACACACGCCAAGCCATACGCCACCAGCGAACAACTCAGCACCGTGCCGAGAACGGACAAGGCGCAGATCACCAGGGTGTTGCCCAGATATCGCAGGAACGGAAACTCCTGGAAACCTTCCACATAGTTGCGCCAATCCAGATAGGGACGGCTTAGAAGTCGCCGCGGTGCGATGGGTACGGTTTTGCCCTTCTCCGCACCGCCGCGCCACTGCACCACCAGGCGGCCCTGCTTGATCCCCAGCGGCCGAACGCGCACCAGGCGCCCGTGCCGGGGCAGGAACCAGGCTTTGGGAATGGGATCCACGCTGTCGCTTTGAATATGGTCCGGAACCTTCAGCGAGGTGCTGAGCATCCAAATAAAAGGCAACGCGAACACCAGCGACAGCGCCATCAAGACCGCCTGGGCCACAATAACGTGAAGAAAACGACGCTTATCACGCTGCACGCTTCCGCTCCGCTTACGATTTCCGATTTCCAATTTTCGATTATGCCGGGCCCCCGCCGGCGCTGTCTATCCTGCTCTTGCTTTCGCTCCAACCCGAGCCGGAGCGGCAACAGGGGCGGGCCCTCGCATCGTGGGCCTTCGGGCCACCTACGTATGGTAATACACAAAACGGTTGGACAGTTTCATTACGGCCAGCGTCGCCAGCAGAATGAATACAAACATCACCCAGGCCATGGCCGAGGCATAGCCCAACCGGAATTCCGTAAACGCGGTGTCAAATAGTTTCAAGGAGTAAAACAGGGTGCTTTCCGCCGGCCCGCCGCCGGTCATAATGAACGCCTGGGCGAATACCTGCACCGCCCCGATCAACCCCATAATGCCGGTGAACAACAGCACCGGCGAAATCATCGGCAAGGTGACGTACCAGAGACGATGCCAGGCCCGGGCGCCATCCAACGCCGCGGCCTCATATAATTCCTGCGGCACATCCTGCAGGGCCGCCAAATACAGAACCATGCCGCCGCCACAGCCCCACAGCGACATCAGAATAAGCGCCGGCTTGGACCAGGTTTCGCTGGTCAGCCAGCCCGGCGTCCAGGCGGCCGGCAAACCGAGGAAACGCAACCCCTCATTGATCAGGCCCTGTTGAGGGTTGAGAATCTGATTCCACAGCACGCAGGATGCCACCAGCGGCACGACGGTCGGCAGAAAAAACAGCGTACGGTAAAACGCCAACCCTTTGACCTTCAGATTCAACAGCAGGGCCAGCAGCAAACCGGCCACCATGCCCAGCGGCACGGCCGCCATGGCGTAGTAAAACGTATTCCAGAGCGACAACCAAAACCGCGGATCGCGCAGTAGTTCCTGGTAATTCGCCCAACCAATCAGGCGGGGCGGTGAGAATATGGGATAGCTGCACAGACTGTAGTACAACGACATGCCCACCGGGTAGGCGGTGAACATCAGCAGACCGATCACCAGCGGCAAAGAAAAGGCCAGGCCCACCGGCCAGCGGCGCAGGCGGGCGTTCCTCGCCACATTCACCGTCACCGGGTCATCGTCGGTCATATCCCGCTCCGAAAATACCGAACTTATACTCTTCATAGCCCGGAGTCCCGGCGCCGCCGGGGTAAACTCCAGCGACGGGCCAGGGTTGACGTCGCCCGCCCTTACCCCGCGTTGCGGTTTAGTCGCCCACGGCGACCTTGGGGTTATGAAACAAATACCGCGGGGCGCCACGGGCGACTCGCCCCGGTAAGATACCCCCCCCTTGGCCCTTCCGATACTTGTCGGATAAGCGCAGGGTCAGGTGAAACTCGTGAACGGTTCCCTATTCCCTTCGTGCGCGAGCGCCCGTGGTGTGCCGCCGCAACCGCCGCCGGGCGGCGCGAACCACCTGGGCCAGACGCTGCTTAATCGTCCGGTTGACCTTGTCCAATTCGCGCTTAGCGCTCTGATGGTTGTAAAATACCTGCTGGCCGGCGCGATGCAATAAATCCATCAGGTACCCGTTCACCGGGGTCAGCGACCGGGCGTGCCGACTCTGGGAAACAATCCGGTAGAAGACCATCAAATGCTTATTATGGCGGATCGCCTGGAAATAGGGGCTGTACCGATACGCCGGAAACATCGCCATATCCTGGCCATACGCCAATGTGCCCGCGGAGGAAGCGCACATCCAGCGGATGAATTCGAAAGCAGCGCGGGGATAGCGCGCTCCCTTCGGAACCGCCAGCGACCAGCCACCCAGCCAACCAGTCGGATAATGCCCATGTGGACCGGCCGGGATAAAGCCCAGCCCGTAGTCCAGCGTCGGGGCATAACGCTTCAGCTGCGAATATTGTTCAATGTACAGCAAGGTCATGGCGATCTGCCCGGTGTAAAAAGGATTCGCAGCCGCGCCGATGAAATTCGACTGAAAGGCGGCCACGTGGCTGATGCCGTAACGCCTGGCATAATGGGCCATCCAGCGCAGGGCTTCGATGTTGCGCGGATTATTAATGGTCACGCGGCCAATCATATGCCGGCCCCGCGGCGGATCATAAAAATTTCCCCCGAAGGCATAGGCCCAGGTGAACAGCGAATTGGCACTGCCGTATTCCCAGGGAATCAGGCCCAGGCGCACAATCCGTCCGTCGGGCCGAATGACCGTCAACCGGCGCATATCCGCCTGTAATTGCGCCATGGTGCGGGGCGGCTGGTCAGGATCCAGGCCTGCCTGCCGGAAAAGCCGCTTATTCCAGGCCAGCGCGAAATTGGGATCCGCCCCCCACGGCAACGCCCAAACCCGCCCGGCAAAGACGCTTTCCTGCCAGCGCGGCGTCCAAAAATCTTTCCCGGAAATGCCGGCGCGGCGCACCGGTCTGGTCAGATTTTCCAGCGCCCCGCGCGCGGCCCACTCGGTGGTTTGTTGCCCGTCGACAACCGTCACGTCCGGCGGCACACCGCCGGCGATCGCCAGGAACAGTTTCTGACTGCTGGTCAGATTGTTGGCCGCATAGGATACCTGCACGTGGATGCGCGGATAGGCGCGCTCAAACTCATCCACAATTTCCTGCAGCCGGACTTTGGCTCTGCCCCCATAAGGCTCCCAGAAGGAGATGACGGTGAAACCGCGTCGCGGTGGGGCCGGCTTAGCCCGGGCGCAGCCGCCCAGCCAGGCGGCCAAAACCAGCAGCAGGCCGAAGGGCCCTGAGGCGCTCACCGCACGCAGTCGAGCCTGTAACGATTTGTTTCGCACAAATTCACCCGCCGCTTGAGCGTCATTATCATTACGGTCGGTTACGAGCAGGTCAACCTTGCTGTCGTGTCGAAAATCCTTGCGCCGCGCCGACCCGAAGACGGCAACTTCCCGCACGCGCCAGCGCGCTGAGTTCGCGCAGCCGACCGCGGTCGATGCGCAGCCGGATGCCCACGGGGCCGCCTTTTAACAACATTCCGCCATTCTACCGCTGGGTCCAGCGATAACTTTCGGGTGGGAGAAAGAACGCCAGCCCTGCCACCGAACCCAAGCACTGGCCTTCGGGGCACCCCGCTCGCCCGCCAGCGGGCGAGCAGGACTTCGTCGAGTCGCGCTCCTCGGCGACCAGTGGGCGGGCAGGTCGCCAGGGGGTGACTCGCAGACCGGCGAGCTTTGGCGAGTCGCCCGCGGCGACCCGGTGAATGGCGGCGGCCGAAGTACCCGAAACATAAGTGGTGGCAGGTGTGGCCGCGCCGCGGAACGCCACCACCGCGAAAGGCGCGGTGGC
>JAJYFE010000025.1 GCA_021785435.1 Planctomycetota bacterium | reverse complement strand
CGTTCGCAACACCGCACTGCCGCTGATGGGCCGGGCGGGAAAGCTTTGGCGGATCGGATTTCAGGATCAACGGATCACCGTACGCCTGCCCAACGGCCGCGAAGTGACCGCAGTGGCGAATCGCTCGCCGATTGATTTCCCCCGGCACCTGCTGCTGCCGGCAAACTATCTGGTACAGGCGCACGGTCAGCCGGAAATTGAACAGGGCCTCGGGCACATTCTCGCCACGGCGAAGCCTTGGCCTCTGGCGGTGGCACTGCTGCTGCTGGGGCTGCCGTTTGTTATCACCGCCTGGCGTTGGGCCCGATTGATGCGGGTTCAGGGGCTGCCGACACCGTACAGACAATGCCTGACGCTTACGTTTGTGGGGCAGTTTTATTCCACCTTCCTTCCCGGCACTACCAGCGGCGACGTGGTGAAGATTATTTACGCGGGGCGTCTAACCGGCCAGCCCACTAAAAGCGCGGTCACCGTGCTATTGGATCGTGTGATCGGCCTGGTGGGAATCATGATTGTCGGGGGCGCGGCGGCGGCGGTGCAACTGCTGGTGAACCACTTCGGAGCCACCGCGGCGGCGCCCCCCGACCGTGTCCTGCTGCGCGTGGTGGCCTTGATCACGGGGCTGTTGGCGGTGCTGGCCGTGGGGGCAACGGTTTATTTTTCCGCGCGGCTGCGCCGCTGGTTCGGGGTAGACGCCCTGCTGGATCGTCTGCGTCTGCCGGAATTCATCAAGCATGCCGACCGCACATTGCGGGTGTACCGCGGTCATATCGGCTTGCTGGCGGTGCTGCTGCTGGCGAGCATCGTTTCGCAAACGGCTTTGCCGGTGGCGGGTTGGCTGGCGGGCCAGGCCTTTGGCATGCGGGCGTCGTTCGGCTGTTACTTGGCTTATCTACCTGTGACAGCACTGGCCACCAGTCTGCCGATTGTGCCTCCGCAAGGACTGGGCGTACTGGACAGCCTGGTGCTGCACTTTTTTGTGACGCGCGGGGTGGACAGCGCCGATCAGGCCTTTGCCTTGGCCCAGGTCATTCGTTTCTTTCCCATATTCTGGAATCTGCTCGGGGCATATTGGGTCATCCGCGGCCACTACGGGCGACCGCATGTGGAAAGCCTGAGCGAATTGGCGCCTAACGCCAAGGAACTTTAAGATAGCCGCATATGGCCGTACGCTGGCCAGGGCATGGAGGGGCGGGGTTAGAGCTTCGCAAGAGATTCGCGCGGTGAGGTGCGACGGGGTCAATCACGAAAGGCACGAAAAGGCGGTGCTGCGGCACGACCGCGGGTTCCCTGGTTCTGTCTTTCGTGGTTCATTAAGAGATAAGGTGCTTTGATTGTGGCGAATATCCTGACAGCCACAGGTCGGCGGCTATTCTGGCCGGTGCCGCGGTGGCGGGCGGTGCAGGAGAAGTTATTCCTGCGGCATGTGGCGCACGCGGGCCGTACGGAGTTTTACCGCCGTCGACTGGCGGGGGAAAAAATTCGGAGGCTGGCGGACATCACGGCGCTGCCGTTGAGTGATAAGCACCAGTTGTCCGCAGCGGGTGAGGCCGCCTTCGGTTGTTCGCCGCAGGAAATCCGGGAATGGGTGACCACTTCCGGCACGATGGGCAAGCCTTTGCGGGTGCCGCTGACCAAGGGCGATCTAAACCGCCTGGCGGAAAACGAAGCGGCTGCCCTGGGTATCGCCGGTCTGGCCACCGGCGACAATCTGATCATCGCGGTGGGCATGGATCGCCTGTTTGTCGCCGGCCTGGCGTATTGGCTGGGCGCCCAGCGGCTCGGCGCGGCCTGTTGGCGTGTGGGTACGCCGCATGTGGCTCAACCGGAACTGCTTTGCTCGTTGTTGGACGCGGGCCGCCGGAATTTTCTGATTACGGTTCCTTCCCTGTTGGTGCACTGTCCCCCGCCGGCGGATCGACGGGTCTACCACGCTCTGGCGGCGATTATCGGCATTGGCGAGCCGCTGCGGGCCGCGGACGGAAGCGCCAACGCCCTGGCCAAACGATTGGCCACCAATTTCAGTGTGCCGGTACTAAGCACCTATGCATCGACGGAAACCTGCGCGACGTTTGCGGAAGGCCCGGTCTGTCGGGGCGGACACCTGAATCCTGCTCTGGCGGTGGTGGAAATTATTGACGCGCAGGGACGGCCGATCGACGCGGGCCGGGTGGGAGAGGTGGTCATCACGCCACTGGGGGTGGAAGGCCTGCCTTTGTTACGTTTCCGCACCGGCGATATGGCGGCGCTGTATACGGAACCCTGCCCGTGCGGTCGCACCACGCCGCGCTTAGGGCCGATTGTGGGGCGCCGCGAGCAATTACTCAAAGTCCGCGGGGCCAGCTTGTTTCCCGCGGCTATTTTTGACGTGCTTCATTCCCTGCCGGAAATACGGGACTACGTGGTGGTGGTCCGACGGCGGCATGAGCTAAGCGATGTCGTCACCATCCATGTGCAGTGGGAACGCGACGCTCAGGCGGGGCGGGAACGACTCCAGCAGAAAGCCCGGGCGTGGCTCAAGATATCGCCACGGATCGTCAGCGCCAGCGCCTTGGAGCTTAAGGCCTTAAGGTTGAGCAGCGGCTCCCGCAAGCCGCCGAAATTTCTGGACCTGCGGCATACGACCAGCGCCGAGGACCGCAGGGCTGCTGCGTCAAGGTAACGAGGGCAAGGGAAGCGTGGCACATGTCCCGTGGTCTGGGCACTGAGTTTATCACCTCCGCACGCGCCGTGGTGGCGGATCCACAAACGCTTATTGCCGATGGGGCAGTGGTGGTCGGTGACGGCCAAATACTCGCGGTCGGTCCGCGGCAGCCCATTAAGCGGCGGTTCGCGGGGGTGGTGGAGCAGGTTCTGGAAGGCCAGGTGCTGCTGCCCGGCCTGGTCAACGCCCATACCCACTTGGAATTAAGTGATCTGGCTGGTCGGATTCCCGCTCCCAGCCATTTTACGGAGTGGGTGCTGGAGCTTGGGGCGCTCAGCCCAGCGTCTGGGCGCACCGATGAGGCCATCGCCGCCGCGGTCACCGCCGGGGCCGGGCAGAGTATCCGGTACGGTGTGACCACCATCGGCGATGTCAGCCGCCACTGCGCCGCGAGCCGAAGGGCTTTGCGCGATGGTCCCGTGCGGGTGGTTAGTTTCGGCGAAATCATGGCCCTGGGGCGATCGCGCAATCGTCTTGAAGCGCGGCTTGCCGGCGCTTCCGAGTGGGGCGACGAAAGCGACTTTTTGTCCATTGGGCTGTCGCCACACGCACCCTATTCGGTGGAGGGGCCGGCCTTGCAACAGATTGTCCGGGCAGCCGAAGCGAGGCATCTACCGTTAACGATGCACCTGGCGGAACTGCTGGAAGAGCGCGAGTTTCTGGCCACCTTGGGCGGTCGGTTGGGCGGCGACTGGGAAGTCATGCGACGGTTGAATCTGCTTGATGCGGATATTCCGCGTTTCGCGGATGGCCCGGTGGCCTGGGCGGAACATTACGGTTTGCTGGGGGCCCAGGTGCCGGTGGTGCTGGCGCACCTGAATTATCCAAGCGCAGACGATATCGATCGGCTGGCCCGGTGCCGGGCAGCGGTGGCCTTCTGCCCGCGAACGCATCATTACTTCGGTCATGATCGTCAGGGTCGGCACCGCTGGCGGGAGATGTTGGCCAGCGGTATCAATGTCTGCCTGGCCACGGATTCGCTGGCAAGCAATCCGGATCTGTCGCTGCTCGGCGAAGCGCAATTCGTCCAGCGTGAGTATCCCCCGGCGGATCCGCGGGAATTATTCTCCATGCTCACGATCCGCCCGGCCCGAGCCTTGGGCCTGGCCAGGCACATCGGCGCTCTGGCGCCGGGTTACCGCGCTGACCTGGTGGCCATGCCGCTTCCAGCCGAGGTAAGCCTTTCCATCATCCCGGTCCTGGAATATCTGATCGCCCAGGCGCCCTCGGCGGAGCAGGTTTGGATCAACGGCGGCGCGGCGCTATGAAAGTGTGGTTTGACAGCGCGCCGGTGCGCCGCTAGAATCCGCGCCCATGCAGCAGTGATCTGGCTGGGGACCGCCGCCAGCTTAGGTGCGACCAAGGGGGCGATATGACCCAAACCGAACTAACCGCCGCCGCAGACCGCGGCTTGGGCGTGACCGCGCGCCGGGATGTGTGGTGGCTCCAGCCTCTGCTGATTTTTATCGGATTGACCACCTTCGGCGTCTACGCTATCTGGGCCGCGTGGCAGGGCAATCATTACTTGTACGTTGGCCACGGCGCGTATTATCTGTCGCCGTTTTATTCGCCCGATCTGCAGGCGATCTTCGGTTTTCATCCGCCGTTTTCCTTTGCGTTTCTGGTGCTGTGGATTCCGCTAGGTTTCCGCGCCAGCTGCTACTACTATCGTAAAGCCTATTACCGTTCTTATATGCTGGATCCGCCCGCGTGCGCCGTCGGCGAGCCTAAAAACCGCTGCTATCAGGGCGAACGAAAATTCCCGTTCATCCTGCAGAACATCCACCGCTACTTCTTTTACCTGGCCTTGCTGCTGCTGGCATCCCTCTGGTACGACGCGATTCGCGCCCTGTTTTTCCGCGGGCCCACCGGCGGCCTGCAGCTCGGTCTGGGGGTCGGCACCCTGGTGCTGTTTTTTAACGTGATTACGTTGACCGCGTTCACCTTCGGCTGTAATTCATGCCGCCATCTTATCGGCGGCCAGCTGAACTGTTTCAGTTGTTCCTGCACTACCCGGACCCGCTATAAACTCTGGCGGGGAGTTTCCGTTTTGAATCTGAAGCATATGGAATGGGCCTGGGTAAGCCTGTTTGCCGTGGGCTTCGCCGATCTTTACATCCGACTTTGTGCGATGGGCATTTGGCATGATGTGAGGTTGTGGTGACGGATACGTCTTGTAAATACGAAACGCACGAACACGATGTGATCGTGATTGGCGCCGGGGGCGCCGGTTTGCGCGCCGCCATCGAATGCTCCGCCCAGGGCGCCCGGACGGCGTTGATCTGCAAATCGCTGTTGGGCAAAGCCCACACCGTGATGGCGGAAGGCGGCATCGCCGCGGCGCTGGCGCACATGGACGGCCAGGACAACTGGCAGACCCATTTCCAGGATACGCTTTACGGCGGCAAATATCTGAATAATTGGCGCATGGCGCAGTTGCACGCCCAGGAGGCGCCGGAACGGGTGCGCGAGTTGGAACGCTGGGGTGCCGTGTTCGACCGCACGCCCGACGGAAAAATCATGCAGCGGGCCTTCGGCGGGCATACCTGGCGGCGCCTGGCTCACGTGGGTGATCGTACCGGGCTGGAATTAATACGCACCCTGCAGGATAAAGGCGTCCACCAAGGTATCGACGTGTTCATGGAATGCACGATCACACGGCTGCTCAAGGACGGCCAGCGTGTCTGCGGCGCGTTCGGCTATTGGCGCCAGACCGGCCGGTTCGTCGTGTTCCAGGCCAAGGCCGTGGTGCTGGCGACCGGCGGAATCGGGAAGTGCTTCAAGATCACCTCCAACTCCTGGGAATCCACGGGCGACGGACACGCCTTGGCGTACCAGGCCGGAGCCCAGCTGGTGGACATGGAATTTATGCAGTTTCATCCTACGGGCATGGTTTGGCCACCCGGTGTGATGGGGCTTCTGGTTACCGAAGCAGTCCGCGGCGAAGGCGGGTTACTGTGCAACAACCAGGGCCAGCGCTTTATGGAAAAATATGATCCGAAGCGCATGGAACTTTCCACGCGCGACGTGGTGGCCCGGGCGATTTATACCGAAGTGAAAGAAGGCCGCGGCTCGCCACATGGCGGCTGCTTTCTGGATATTTCGCACCGCGGGGCGGAAACCATCAAACGCAAATTGCCCAGCATGTACCACCAGTTTAAAGAACTGGCCGACGTGGACATTACCAAAGAGCCGATGGAAGTAGGGCCAACCGCCCATTACACGATGGGGGGAATCAAGGTCGATGCCGACACGGGGGCCAGCGGTGTGCCCGGCTTATATGCCGCCGGCGAATGCACGGGTGGCGTCAATGGGGCCAACCGCCTGGGTGGAAACTCGCTTTCGGATTTGATCGTGTTTGGCCAGCGGGCTGGGGCCGGGGCAGCGGCTTACGCGTCACAGGCCGCGGCGCCGCGCTTGGATCAGGAGCAAGTCGAAGCCGCGGCGCGGGAAATGACCAGCTATTTCGGGCGGCCCAGTGCGGAAGATCCCTATCGATTGCACTTGGATCTGCAGAATACCATGCAGAATCTGGTGGGCATATTCCGGGAAGAAAAAGATTTAACCACCGCGCTGGCCCGGCTGGAGGAACTCAAACAGCGCGCCGCAAAGGTTGGCGTGGTGGAAGGCCAGCGGATATACAACCCCGGCTGGCATTTGTGCCGGGATCTGGCCAATATGCTGATCTGCGCGGAAGCGATTACCCGCGCCGCACTGTGGCGAAAGGAGAGCCGCGGCGCCCACAGCCGTTTGGATTTCCCCCAGTACGACGACTATTTCGGTGAACATAATCTGCTGGTGCAGAACGACGGCGGCGTTATGAAGGTGGAGCCATGTCCCGTGGTGAAGGTTCCGGAATTGATCCCGCTGGTCGAGCAGCGGAAGGCCAGAGAAAAGAAATGAGCCGGCGTGGTGTCGCCCGTGGAGGGGGAAAATGGCGTTACGGTGTCCACCGGCACGTTGAGGCGCCGTGGACCGACGGCCCCGAGACGGACGAGGGCCACTCCCGGGGCATGAGCGTCGAGGCAGGATAGCAAATGAGCAGCCGAGTTTTTAAAGTCTGGCGCGGCGACAAGAGCGGCGGCCGGTTTGTGGATTACCAGGTCCAGGCGGAAGAAGGCATGGTGGTGCTGGACGCCATCCATCAGATTCAGCGCACGCAGGCGCCGGATCTGGCCTGTCGCTGGAATTGCAAGGCCGCCAAATGCGGTTCGTGCGGCGCGGAAGTCAACGGCAAGCCGCGGCTGATGTGTAAAACCCGTCTCGACGCTCTGCCGCCGGGCGATGTGGTCTCCGTCAGCCCCATGCGAAGCTTTCCGCTGATTCGCGATCTGGTCACTGATGTATCCTGGAATTTTCAGGTCAACCAAAAGATTCCGCCGTTTACGCCGCGCCCGGACGCCACGTGGATTATGCAGCAAGAGGACGTGGATCGCGTTCAGGAGTTTCGCAAATGCATAGAATGTTTTTTGTGTCAGAATGTGTGCCACGTGCTGCGTGAGCACGATTTGAAGCAGCACTTCTTCGGACCACGCTTTTTTGTGCGCATCGCCAGTCTGCAGATGCATCCGATGGATGGACTGGATCGGATGGCGTTGCTGAAAGATCAGGCGGGGCTGGGGCTGTGCAACGTGACCAAATGCTGCACCGAGGTCTGCCCGGAAGAAATTCACATCACCGATAACGCCATTATTCCGATGAAGGAGCGCGTGGTGGATCGCTACTATGATCCGCTGGCCTGGCTGTGGCGGAAAATTCGGCACGCCCCTTGACGCTCTAAGTCGCGATCTGCGTGTTTCTACGCGCCCCCTCCGCCCTACGGGGCGTCGATGCGCGGGCCTGAATTGTGATCCCGCGGGGGACGGAGAGGACGTCGGGTGAGGGCATCGTATGCGAAAAGCCGGCGGGACATTTGGCCACCGATAAATGACTCGGGGTGTACCGGGCGGCGAAGGTAGTGGGTTCGCAGCCGTATGGGAGAAGACCCGCCGTGTCACGAGGCGCTTCGAAACCAGCCACTGGGGGATGCTATTGCGGGCTGGAAAACGAACCAGTCACGGGGATATTGTAAGCCGCCCCGGGTAGTTCTCGTCAACCGACTTTTTGATATTTTTTTCATGGTTCTGTTTTTCGGACAGCGTACCGCGCTGTCGCGCGGCCATCGCAGGGGTGGAGGGGAAGGGAAGGTGTTTCGGATCCCGATGAAACATCAGGACTTGGGGCCAGACGGGTTTGCCCCGGCTGGCCCCAGGCGCGGCGGATCCTTCGCTGTTGGCCGAAAGCGTGAGGGTGGATCAGGTTCTGCGGTAAACTCATTTGCCAGCGGCTTATGGTCTCAGCGGAAAAGCCATTTTCGACAAGCGTGTAGGTCGGAGAGTTGTTCGTGCTCTCGCAAGCGGCGTCGCTGACGTGCAGAATGGCCGAATGCCCGGGACAGGATTCGAACCTGCAAGAGCTTGCGCCCACCAGCACCTCAAGCTGGCGCGTCTGCCAATTTCGCCACCCGGGCGAGGCTACGACTACGCGAGGCGCTGAAATCATTCCGGCGCCTCGGCCAAAGCGGATAAGCTTAAACCGGCTTCGTCGGAAGACGCCAGTCGTTAGAAGCGATGCGGCGAATTCCGGATCGCAACTTCCAGCTTGTAGCGTCTAGCGCTCTGTCAGCGCTTATCTTTCGGGTGCCCCGGCCACCGCCATTCACCGGGCTGAAGCCCGGTGTTTATCGTTTGACAACGCACTAGCTTCCAGCTTCCAACTTTTCCGCATCAAGCGGAAAAGCCGCACCTCGAGAATCCAAATATAACCGACTCGGTGACGCGGATACAAGCGGACGGGAGAGCGCCTATTTGCCGCAGTAATCGATGCAGCGGGCCAGAGTGGAACGCAGCTCGTCACGGGGGACAATGCGGTCCACAAAGCCCTTCTTAAGGAGAAATTCCGCCCGCTGAAATCCCTCCGGCAGCTCCATCTTTATGGTGTTGGCGATGGTGCGCGGTCCGGCGAAACCGACCATGGCCTTGGGCTCGGCAAAGATAAAGTCTCCCAGCATAGCGAAACTGGCCGTCGTGCCGCCGGTAGTCGGGTCGGCCAGCACGCTGATAAACAGGCCGCCGGCACGATGAAACCGCCCCAAGGCCGCCGCAGTCTTGGCCATCTGCATCAGGCTGATGGCGCCTTCCTGCATGCGTGCCCCGCCCGAACAGGACACAATCACCAAGGGCAGATTCTCGCGGGTGGCGCGTTCCATGCCGCGGGTTATCTTTTCGCCCACGACGGCCCCCATGGAACCGGCCAAAAACTGAAAGTCCATCGCCACCAGGAGCACCGCCCGCCCTTTGATGAAAGTCCGCCCAGTCAGCACGCCGTCATTGATTTGTGATGTTTTCCTGGCTTCTTGCAGTTGTTCGTGATAACTTTTGCGGGCGTGGAACGCCAGGATGTCGGTGGCGATTAAATCCGCATCCATTTCCTCAAATGTACCCGGGTCGCCGAGCATATTTACTCGCTGGCGGGCGCTGATGCGGAAGTGGTGCCGGCAGAGTGGGCAGGTGTGCAGCCGCTCCTCCATCTGCTTGCGATAGATTATCTGGTTGCAGCCGGGACAATTGAGCCACAATCCTTCCGGTACGTCCACATGCCGATGCGGGCGCACAAACCGAGCCGGCCTGGAAGCCGGCGCGGTCATAGTTGTGGTAAAGTTTTGAATCATGGCGCCTCCTTAGCCTTACTGCCACACGGAATTCCGGCCGCCGCAACGCAGCGTCCCTCACCGCCGCGAACTCCGCCCTGATCCTTCAGCGCAGCCAAGCTGGTGCAGGTTGGAGCGTTATTATATAATGAACCAGGGTTCCTTGACAAGGGTGTGCCAAAATTCATGGCCACACCCGGGCGGGGACATACCCACGGGCGGCATGAATGCCGCCGCTAAGACATTGGGGCCTTGGCGCTGTCGCTGCGGGCCGGCGTTCGACGGAAAATCCGGCCACAGCCTTTGGCAAGGCTTTTTTAGAAAGGATGGCATGGCCACATTTCACCTCAAACAGGTTGGTCCGTTGGCCGTTGAAGCCGACGGCGGCACGTGGAAATTGCGCATTGAGGCGCCGGCTTCGCTGGGCGGATCGGGAACGTGTCCTGGTCCGACCGATCTGGTGCCGGTGGCGCTCGCGGCCTGTGAAATGATGCTGGCGTTGTTAACCGCGAAGAAACTTGGTGTTCCGTTGACGGGAGTGGAAGCGACCGTTAACAAAGTTTATCGGTCCAATCCATCGCGTATCGGCGACATGGAAGTTACGCTGAAAAACGTGTTCGCGCAGCTGGATCCGCAATGGCATGAGAAAATCAAAAGCGCCGTCGATACCTGCCCCGTGCTTAAAACGTTGGAACAACCGCCCGCGGTGCGTACGCATATATCGTGAATCGGCCCCTAAACCGGGCGTGGCAATTTTTCCGGGCGGGGGTTGAAAAGGGCACGTTTTCACGGGCGTTCTGAAGCCCACTCGCCCCGCCAGTGGGCGGGCAGGTCGCCAGGGGGCGACTCGCAGACTGGCGAGCTTTGTCGAGTCGCCTCCTTCGGCGACCGGGATAAACTCGGTGGCGCGCCGGGCGAGTTGATGCGGGATGCCCGGAAAAATTGCCGCGCCTGCTAAACCCGTCCCCGGGCGCGCGGGCGATCGATGAGCAGCGAAATCGCCAAACCGCCTGTCGCCAGCAGCGGCAGACATAGATAGCCCGCAAAGTGGATCAAGGTACCCGCCAGATATGTGCCCACGACGGTGGCGACGGCGTTGGCGGCGTTATTAAGCCCTTGCGCCTCGCCTTGCCCGATCGGACTTAACGCGGACGTAAGTTCCGTACCGGTCACGCTAAGTACTGGCCAGGCCAGTACTACCAGTCCGAAGGCCAGCACCGCGGCGGACGCCTTCAACGGGCCGGCCGGAATCCACATCAGCCCCAACATCAGCAGGAATCCGATCAAACGGACTGCCCGTCCTAAGCTGTAGATTCGCCCGGCGCCGAACCGCGACGACCAACGGCCGGCCAGGTTATACAGCAGCACGCCGCCGCCGGCAGCCACTGCATAGGCCAGCGACGTACTGGCAGCTGGAACACCGAAACTGCTCCGCAAAAACAGTGGAAAATAAGCAAAAAATCCGGCTACCCCCAAAAACACAAAAAACCAGGACGCAATAAAACGTCCAAAACGCGTCGGCACCAAACGGGTGATATTTTTCAGCCCCGCCAGATTCACCCGTGAGGCGTGCTTAAGCAAGCCGCCGCCCAGCAATTCCACGCGGGCAAAGCGTTCCAGCCGGGCAAAATCCAGGGCCAAGCCGCCGGGCCGGCGCGGCGCCGCGGGCGCCGAGCGTCCGCTTCCGCGTCCCCGGGTTGGGATGCTGAAACCACCCAATACGGCCGCCACCGCCAGCAGGCCCGCGCCCACCCACAGGCCCAGCCGATAACCGATCGATGCAAATAAGCCGGCTAAGAGCAGCCCCGCCACCTGGCCGGCGCCATTAAAGGTCTGCAGCCAGCCAATCCGTGGCGTCCACTCGCTGGGTGGATGAAATTCCACGACGAACAGGATCGCGCAGGTTGCCACGGCCGCGCTGCCGGCCCCCATCAGCAACGCCAGCGGCACCCACCAAACCAGTCCGTGCATGACTGGAAAGGCCCCCAACGCCGCCATTTCCAGAATAAATCCGCCAAAGAAAACCCGGCCGTAGACTTGGCGGCGATCCGCCCATTGGCCCCACAACGGCGAGGAAAGGGCGCCAAGGTTAAAGGCGCCGATCACATAACCGACCGTTAGCAGCTCATGCGTAACCGTGGCCATCATCAGCGGCAGCAAGATTGGAAGAAGCCCCGAGGACACCGCACCCAACAGGGCGTACGCACCGTACCAGGGTTCCAACCAGCGTTGAGCGCCGCGCAGCGTGTCCATCGCTATGTGGTCAACCTTGGCCATACCTGCGCTTCCATTGACGAATGCCAGTACGTCATTGCATAACGTATTTCCCGCAGCGGGGCAAACGACGACGGGCCTGTGACAGGTTCTGGGGTACATGATAGATTTGGCGCGCCGGTGCCGTTTCCAGTGCGCCCGTTTCGCGCAGCGGGGTAAGGACGGCAAGTGGCCATGAGGGTGTGGCGAATTTTGGGTGGCCTGAATACCGCCGCTAAGACGCTGGGGGCTTGGCGCTATCGCGGTGGGCCGTCGTTGGCCAAAAAAAAATGCGGTCACACCCCACGCCGGCACGGGGCTGAGGCTAATTTGACAAATGCGAAAAAAATATATATCATATTAAGGGTATTGATGGCAAGTAAGCTCATCGGTCCAACCTAAGAACAGCCGCACGAGGTGAGTTGTGAGCAGTGCCCCCGCCAGTACTCAGCAGCCAACGGTCGTGGTGGCCATGTCGGGCGGAGTGGACAGCTCGGTCGCCGCCGCTCTGCTCAAGCAGCAGGGTTATAAATGCGTTGGCGTGTTTATGCGTTTAGGGCACGATCCGGCGCAGCAAGCCCAAGAAGCGCCCAACGCGGGAGCGGCGCTCGCCGCGGTACCGCGCCGGACGCACAAGCAGGGATGTTGTTCCAGCGGGGACGCAGCGGATGCCCGCTATGTCGCCGGATTGCTGAACATTCCGTTCTATGCTTTGAATTTCCAGCGCGATTTTGGCGAAGTCATTGATTATTTTGTGGAGGAATATAATCGCGGCCGTACGCCCAACCCTTGCGTGCGGTGCAATGAGTACCTGAAATTCGGCAAGCTGGCTCTTTATGCCCGCGCCATTGGCGCCGACTATGTGGCCACCGGTCATTATGCCCGGATTTTTCAGCCGAAGGCCGGTTCACCGCAATTATGGCGCGGTATCGATGAGCACAAAGATCAAAGCTATGTGCTGTTTGGAGTTCCGAAGACGGAATTGGGGCGAATGCTCCTGCCGCTCGGAGAGTACACCAAGCATCAGGTGCGCGATATGGCGCGGGCGTTTGGCTTGCCCGTGCACAACAAGCCCGATTCCCAGGAAATTTGCTTCCTTCCCGCGGACAACTACATCAATTTAATAAAGGCGCGAACGCCGAATGCGGTGAAGCCAGGCCCGCTCGTCGATGAAAGCGGACAAGTTGTCGGTGAGCATCCGGGACACCAACATTTCACGCTGGGTCAGCGCAAGGGGGTGGGCGTTCCGCGCAGCTATCCGCTTTACGTGACGAAAATTGATCCGCAAAGCAATACCGTTCGGGTGGGACCGAAGCAGGCCCTGTGTTGCCGCCAGTTAGTCGCCCGGCAAGTCAACTGGCTGGATCAGCCCGTGGACCGGCCGGTTCGTTGCCTCGCCAAGATCCGCTACAATTCTCCCCCTCAGCAAGCCGAAGCGGAATTTACCGGTCCCGATGAGCTTACCGTGCGGTTCGATTCCGAGGTGACCGCCATTACTCCCGGCCAGGCGGTGGTCTGTTATTACGGGCCGCGCGTGCTCGGGGGCGGCTGGATCGACGCGGTGGGGGGAAAACCATAAACATCACCCTGGTGCACAGCGGAGCGTTAGGTGATACCGTGCTGCTGGCGCCACTTTTGCGCAGTTTCAAGCAGCGCTGGAGCGTAGCGCGGCGCACTGTGGTGACGCGGGCGTCGCTGGGGAAGCTGCTGGTCGAACTGGGGGTCGCGGAGGCCTGTGCCGATGGTGACGCCGTCAGTTGCGCCGCCTGGTTCAGCGCGGGCGCAGCGCCGCCGCAGCCCGCCTGGGCCGCTTGCGATCTCCTGATCAGTGCAGTCAGCGACGGGCGCGATACTTGGGCCGGCCACGCCCGTCGGCTGTCGCGGGCCAGGCAGATTCTGTTTTTCCAGCCGCGGCCGCCGCCGGGTTTCAGGGATCATGTCACGGTATTTCACCGCCGGCAATTGGCCGAGTTGGACCTGCCGGAGCCGGCCTTGCCGCCGCCAAGGCACAATTCCGCGGGAGCGGTGCTGATTCATCCGGGCAGTGGGGGGGTAGCGAAATGTTGGCCGCTGCCACGGTTTATCGCGGTTGGCCGCGCCCTGGTGCAGGCGGGTCGGACGGTGGAATTTGTTTTAGGTGAAGCGGAACGGGAACGCCTGGCGCCCGCGGCGATCGCGGCGCTGGAGCAGGCCTTTACGGTGCACACGGCGCTGTCGCTGCCGCAGTTGGTTCTGCTTTTTCGACAAGCCGCCGGGTATATTGGCAATGACAGCGGACCGACACATTTAGCCGCCGCCTTGGGCCTGCCGACGGTGGCTGTTTTCACCGTTAGCGAGCCGCGCGTATGGCGGCCGATCGGACCGCAGGTGCAGGTGGTCAGGGGTGATTGATCGCTCCGGGAGCATACCATGGAAACACACGAGCCAATTCAGCCGCTTCGGTTGAAGCTGAAAAAGTCGGAACATCTGGAAATCGACTGGTCCGACGGGTGCCGCAGTATCCACTCGTTGCGGCTGTTGCGTCGTCTGTGCCCTTGCGCCAACTGTCAAGGCGAACGCGATCTGCTGGGGCGACAGTTGCTGCCCGTCGTGCGGACCGCTTACGATGGCCCGATTACCGCCCTGGGAGCGGAATTGGTCGGTAATTATGCCGTGCGCATTCTTTGGTCAGATCAACATGCGACGGGCATTTACAGTTTCGACTATCTGCGTCAACTGCCATCGGAGGCCATCGCTTCGGCGGGGAACGATCGGCAGCGTTAAGTGGCGCGCAATGTTAAGCCCTAATTTCCGGTGGAGCTGTAGGGAGGTTCAGGTCCGTCAGGAGATAACCTTTGCATTTCGGGGGAACGTCGCTGTTGGGCGGGGCACAGAAGGCTAAACCGCAAGCAGCCCGTGGCGGGACGGCATAAGGGCCTATCCGAATAACCCGTAAATTGGTGTATAAATCCTGTGGCAGGGTTGCCACAGGAGAGCACGGATGACCAAGAATCGTTATCGTGTGTCGGACGAGCTATGGGAGAAGATCGTGCCGTTGTTGCCCAAGCGCGTGAACACGCACCGGTTTGGCGGTGCGTCGGCCCCGGGCCGACGACCGCCAATGCCTGGACGGAATCTTCTCTGTGCTACGAACCGGCTGCCAGTGCAGAGCTTCCGATCCCTGATGGAGGAACTGGCCACGCAAAGCCGCAACGTGTGCCGGATGACCGGCGATAACAATAAAGGCCCCACGGCCACGATGCTGGCAATGCCAACCGTCTTGCCACGACGGGCCTTTGAGTTACTGGGGTGTACCCAGTAACGGGAAGTGACAAAATGAACCAAATCCTTGCTCCGCGAGGGTTTTATCATTTTTGTGGGCTAAACTCCGGTTTAAGGCTCGGCGCTGGGTGGTGGAGCGAACGCACCGTTGGATGAACCGCTTCCGCCGCCTCTTGACGCGGTGGGAGAAGAAGGCCGAAAATTATCTGGGTCTGCTTCATCTGGTCTGTGCCGTCATCACGTATCGCTGTTCCGGGTTATTCGGATAGGCTCTTAAGATAGGTGGGAACACCGGGCTGTCCGTCGGACCGTCGCAGACGATGGTGGCACAGGGGCCGCGGAGCCGGATCGCCGAGATGAGGGTGTTGGTGTGTGCGTGGCCCCGCGGTGCGGTGGCGTATAGACGCGTGCCCATCAAGCTGCGCCCGCGGAGCCGCGTCAGATTCGTCTGGACGCCGGCTTCATCCAGAAAGATCAGCTTTTCCGGGGGAACGTCTTGGAGTTGGGCGTACCAGCCGTTCCGCCGGGCCAGCACGTCGGGCCGCGTCTGCTCCTGCGCCCGGAGGGACTTTTTTTAAAAGTGAAGCCCAGCTTTTTCACCCAACGGTCCAGCGTGGAGACCGGCACGTGAAAATCCATCCCGCCCGCCAACTCGGCCAGCGTGGCGTCCGACTAGCGGACCAGCAATTCCCGGAGCTGGTGCTGCCGCCGCGGCGTGAAGCGGCCTTGGCCCCCCTCAGATGGGTCGGCGGCACCAACGTCCCGCGCTTGCGAAACGGCTGGCGGATGCGCCGCACCGCCGCGACGCAGTATCCTAACGCCGCCGCGATCTCGCGCGTGGCTTTACCATGTTCGTATAGGTAGATGATTCGTCGGCGCACCGCCAGGGGAATTGCTTCCAGGCCCAGGAGTTCTTACTTGTACCTGGGTGGAAAGTATATCCTCTTCTCTCCCTAAACCCTACATAATTATGGGACATGCGCTAGAACGGATGTTCCAACGGCATTTTGTCGTATCTCGTTTACTGACAATGCGTTACGCGCGTTTTTCGCGTTTTGCGTGTAGCCACTAATATCGTTTATAATATTCCATATTGCTATTGCTTTTAGATTTATTTTGGTTATACTGTGGTCACTATGCATGTGGATGAAGGTCATTCCGGCCCCTACGTTCGCTACCTTCTACGCGATTCCTATCGCCAGGAGGGCAAGGTCAGGCACCGAACCATCGCCAATTTATCCCGTTGCTCGCCCCAGGAAATCCAAGCCATCCGGTCTCCGTAGGCGACTCGCCCCGGCGACCTGGCGCTGCGGCACAAAAACGACCTGACGACCCTGCGGTCGCTGCGTGAAGATGTCACCCTGCGTCAGGGACTATCGGTCGGTGCCGTCTGGGGCGTCTATGATCTGGCCCGACAGTTGGGCCTCCAGGCGGCTCTGGGCTCTACCCGCCAGGGCAAATTGGCACTCTGGCAGATCATCGCCCGTGTGATCGATCAAGGCTCGTGCCTCTCGGCGGTACGTCTGGCAGCCAGCCACGCCGCCTGTGACATCCTGGGTTTGGAGCGCTTCAACGAGGACGACCTGTACGCCAATCTGGATTGGCTGGACGCCAACCAGCAAGACATCGAGGATCGGCTCTTTGCGACCTCGGCACCGTCCGGCTCGACGGGGCTTTTTCTCTACGATGTCACCAGCAGCTATCTCGAAGGGGTCCATAATGAACTGGCCGCCTTCGGCTATAACCGCGACGGCAAAAAGGGCAAACGGCAAATCGTCATCGGACTGCTGTGCAACGCCCAGGGGCAACCGCTGTCGATTGAAGTATTCGCCGGCAATACCCAGGACACCGCAACGATGGCCAATCAGATCCGCAAGGTCGCCCAGCGCTTCGGCGGCGGCGAGGTGACCTTGGTGGGCGACCGCGGAATGATCCGAGGTCGGCAGATCGAGGATTTAACCACCCAGGGCTTCCACTACATTACCGCCATCACTAAGCCGCCAATCGAATCGCTGCTGGCCCGTGGCGTGTTGACCATGTCGCTATTCGATGAGGAACTGGCGGAAGTGATCCCCGACGACGGCCCGCGGTACATCCTGCGTCGCAATCCGATCCGTGCCGCCGAGATGGGGACCTCTCGCCAGCAGAAGCTTCGCTCGGGGCAACGTCAGGTGGATCGCCAGAACAAGTATCTTCAGGCGCATCCCAAGGCCCGTGTTCAGGTGGCTGTGGACAAGATCGTGACGCAATGCCGAAAACTACGACTGGATGCATGGGTCCAAGTCACAGCGCAGGAACGGGTCCTCGCCCCGACCATCGATGAATCCGCTTTGGCCGAACAGCAAAGGCTCGACGGCTGCTATGCCCTCAAGACTGACCTGACCCAACCACAGCTCAACGCCCAGGATGTCCATGCCCGTTACAAGGACCTGGCCATGGTGGAGTGGGCGTTCCGTACCAGCAAGACCATGGAGTTGGAGATGCGCCCGGTGCATGTCCGTCTGGCCAGCCGCACGCGGGGCCATGCCCTGGTAATTATGCTGTCCTACAAAATCGTGCAGGAATTAGCCCGGCGGTGGCGTGACCTCGACGCCACGGTGCAGGACGGCCTTGATGAACTCAAATCTGGGAGTCGCTATGGCGACACGCTGTGCGCTACGGAATTGCGGATCCAAGGCAAGACGCTGTGCCATTGCATCCCCCAGCCGCGGGCATCGGTGCAGAAGTTTTTGGAAAAGGCTCAAGTCGTCCTGCCTGAAGCGCTTCCGCACCGTGGCGTCCAAGTAGCCACGAGAAAGAAGCTGCCGGAAAGACGCAAAACCTGTTGATTTTATTGCGCATTATCGTGCCGCAAACCAGCGGATTTTGCTGGAACATCCAGTTTAGTCGCCACGGCAACCCGCGCTATGCCATAAACGTCCAAATCTTCGCGCCCCGCGCCAATTTTCCTTGGCGCGGCGCCGTCAAAACCGTGGACGACGCGGGGGGCGACGTGGAACCGCGAAACCCCGCTAATGGACGCTAATCAAGGTAAATTTCCGTCTATTAGCAATCCTTAGCGGGTATCAGCGGTTTCGTGGCTTCGTGCCCTCGTGTTTGGACCGCGGCCTGCGCAAATTTCCAATCCCACGGTCCCGTGGAAACCACCGTTTACCCGCCGCGGCGGAGATTGCACTGGCAATCGACGGTGAAAAATCCGCGTTCGCCCTCTGCTTCGCGCTGGTCCGCTCCGATTCGCTCACTGGCGGAACGCGGCCACGGCGATTAGAATAACGCAATGACCCAGCGCCGTTAACCGGCCGGCGCCAGACACGCTTGGGTCCCCGGCATGAAGCGAGGTACTTTTGTTTCGCACTCTGATCAATATTTTCCGCATTCCCGAATTGCGGATGAAACTTCTCTTTACCCTCGGCATGTTGTGCGTTTACCGCATCGGCTACTATGTGCCCCTGCCGGGGGTTGACACGCGCTCGCTGAGCGCCTTTGTCGGCAGCAACTCCGGCACCTCCGCGGTCGGACAGATCAGCAACTATTTGTCCCTGTTTTCCGGCGGCAATCTCGGCTTAAGCACCGTTTTCGGTCTGGGTATCATGCCGTATATCAGCGCCGCCATTATTTTCCAACTGCTCGGAACCGTGGTGCCTTCCCTGGAAAAGCTGCAGAAGGAAGGCGAGCCGGGAATGCGGAAAATCAATGAATGGACGCGTTACGCCACCGTGGGACTGTGCGTGATTCAAGCCAGCGTCTGGCTGAAGTACCTGATGACCCCGAATAGTTCCTACCCCCACGGCTTTCTGTACGCCAACACCTTTTATCACCACTACACGCTGTTCTGGATCATGGGGCTGCTGGCGCTGACCGCGGGCAGCATTTTTCTGATGTGGCTCGGCGAACAAATCGACGAATACGGCATTGGCAACGGGGTTTCGCTTATTATCATGGCCAGCATTGTGGCGCGCATGCCCAGCGCCATCAGCGAGCTGGCCGCGCATACATCCATCCATGTGGCCGGGGCGGAAACGCACCGCTATGGCCTCGGCACGGTGCTGTTTCTGGCGGCGGCGTTCGTCGGGGTTTCCGCAGGCGCCATTATCCTGGAACAGGCCCAGCGCCGCATCAGCATCCAGCAGGCCAAGCATATTCGCGGCAACCGGGTGTACGGTGGCCAGAGCCACTACCTGCCCCTGCGGGTCAATCACGGCGGCGTGATGCCCATCATCTTCGCCAGCTCCCTGATGCTGATTCCCAATGTCGTGCTAAGCTGGCTGGGTCCCTACGTCGGAGCCCGCGGATTCTTCGCCGAACTTTTTGATGATCTGCGCACAGGCCTGTATTCCGGCGCTTACTTATACATCCTTTGTTACGTGGGCCTGATTTTCTTCTTCTCCTATTTTTGGAACACCGTGCAGTTTCGCCCCAAGGAAATGGCCGATCAACTGCGTGATTACGGCAGTTTTATCCGGGGCTTACGGCCGGGCAAACGGACTGCGGAATATCTGGAAAATGTCATGAGCCGTATCACCTATTGCGGGGCCGCGTTCCTGGCGATTATCGCGCTGGTTCCCACCGTGGTGGCGCACTACATGAACGTCAGCTATATGATCACGCAGTTTCTGGGCGGCACCGGGTTATTGATTGTGGTCAGCGTGATGCTGGATTTTGTCAATCGGGTGGAAGCGAATCTGGTGATGCGGAACTACAGCGGCCTGCTGGAGTCGGAATCAGCATTGGCGGCGCGTCACAAGCCGGTCGCGGCGCAACGGCCGTCCCTGGCCCCGCCGGGCGCGGATCGCTTTAAAGGATCGGCCGCATGAGAATCGCGCTGCTGGGGCCGCCGGGCGCGGGCAAAAGCACCCAGGCTGAGCGCCTGGCCGCCGTCTTTCACCTGGTCCATCTGTCCAGCGGGGATCTGTTGCGCGCGGAGAAAACGGCCGGCACCCCCCTCGGTCGGCGCGTGCGGCAATTCCTGGATCAAGGCGTGCTGGTCCCCGATGATCTGCTGGTGCAACTGGTGCAGGAGCGGGTCCGCGGCGCCCGGGAGGGGTTTATTCTCGACGGTTATCCCCGCACCTTGGCGCAGGCCCGGATGCTGGATGGCTTTCTTGCCGGGGAGGATATGCCCCTGGACCTGGTATTAATTTTCACCCTCGAGGCCGCGGTACTAACCCGCCGTTTCGCGGGACGACGCATCTGCCCGAAGTGTGGAACCGTGTACCATCTGGATTCCCGCCCACCGCTGGTTCCCGAACACTGCGACCGCGATGATGCGGCACTGACTTTGCGCCCCGACGATGCGCCGGAGACGGTGCGCCGGCGCCTGGAAACCTACCAGGAAACGATGGCGCCGGTGCTGGCCTATTTCACCCAGCGTAAATTGTTAGCCACCATGGACGCATCCGGTTCGATTGACGCCGTGGCCGAACAAGCCGTGCGGATGGTACGCCGCCATTTTGATCTAACGTCAAAGCCATGCGAATCGCTTTGAAATCCCCTCTGGAAATTGAAGCGATGCGCCGGGCCGGCCGCGTGGTGCGGCAAACTTTGGACCGGTGCCGCGATCTGGCCCGCCCCGGTGTAACCACCGCCCAACTGGATCAACTGGCGTGGGAGACTTTTACCGCGGCTGGCGCGGTGGGCTTGTTCAAAAATTACCCCACCTATGAAGAGGGCCAAGGCTTCCCGGGACATACTTGCATCAGCGTTAACGACGAGGTGGTCCATGGTATTCCCGGTCCGCGGGTGCTGTGCGCCGGCGACGTGGTAAGCATTGACTGCGGCGTGCGCGTCGACGGTTGGTGCGGGGATTCAGCCATTACCGTGGCGCTGGAGCCAGCCCCGCCCGAACTGCGCGAACTGATCCGCGTAACCGAAGAGACCTTGCGGCTGGCGATCCGCCTGATCCGCCCCCACTTACGCTGGAGCGACGTGGCCGGCCCCATGCAGCAGTATGTGGAGCGACACGGATTTTCCTGCGTACGTGAATTTGTCGGTCATGGCATCGGCCGTCGCATGCACGAGGATCCCAAGGTTCCCAATTTCGTCTCGCCCGAATTCTTGAATCGTGATGATTTCTACCTGCGGGAGGGAATGACTCTGGCCGTTGAGCCAATGGTTATCCGCGGTCGACCCGAAGTGGCGGTATCCGCCGACGGCTGGACCGTTGTCACGCGGGACCATTCTTGTGCCGCCCATGTCGAACATACCGTGGCGGTCACGCGGCGGGGCTGTGAAATCTTGACAAATGGAAACTGATCCCGGATAGTATCGTTTTCGGGGCCAACCCATCCCGTATACTCGTCTGGCGGCAGTGCGGGGCGGAAGCGGATGGGGTCGCGCGGCGGGGACGTTCAGCAGAGGAAACGCATGCCCAAGGATGAAGCGCTTCGTATTGAAGCTACGGTGACGGAAGCCCTACCCAATGCCATGTTCCGTGTGAAGCTGGAAAACGGCCATGTGCTTTTGGCGCATATTTCCGGCAAAATGCGGGTGAATTACATTCGGATCCTGCCAGGCGACCATGTCACGGTGGAAATGTCCCCCTACGACTTGTCCCGGGGGCGGATCGTGATGCGCAATTGACCGCGGTTGGCATTTTCTGGTGTAATCGGGTATAATAATTGGTTTCGCCGCGGGGTGGCTTACCCGCTCCGCCGCGGCATCATCCGCCAGCTGCGGATTGTCGGGAGCTATCCGTATGAAAGTTCGCGCCAGCGTGAAGCGTATCTGTGAGCATTGCATTCTGGTGCGCCGCCGCGGGGTGTTGCGCGTGGTTTGCAAAGCGGATCCCCGCCATAAGCAGCGGCAGGGATAGACCGGAATTCAGTCGGAGCCGTCGGACAACGGGCCCGATGGAGGTCAAGGAGTTTTTATGCCGCGTATCGCGGGCGTGGATATCCCTCAGGAAAAGCCCATCCACATCAGCCTCCGTTATATTTACGGCCTGGGGCCTAAGAACAGCCGGGACATCCTCAAAGAGGCCGACGTGGACCCGCAGAAACGGGCCAAGGAGTTATCCGAAGATGAGGTCGCTCGGATCGGAACCATTATCGACCGAAATTACATCGTGGAAGGCGTGCTGCGGCGGCAGATTCAGCAGCACATCAGCCGCTTGAAAGACATCGGCTCCTACCGCGGCGCCCGGCACCGGCGGAATCTTCCGGTGCGCGGGCAACGGACACGCACCAACGCCCGCACGCGCAAAGGTCCTCGCAAGACGGTGGCTGGGAAGAAGGGCGTTAAGGAACTGCATGGGTAAGGGCTGGATGGATCCGCAGCCGCGGCGGCTGTAAACCCGCCGTCGCGGATCGCCCCCGGGCCGGTTGGCGGCAGGAGGCTCCGATGGCTAAGGCGACTGGTCTACGGTCTGGGGTTTTACGCGGCGCGCTGGTGCAACCTGCCCTGCCTCCCGGACCGTCGGCGGCCTTACGCCCAAGGAAACGGTTTTCACAACGGTGGGCAACTTGTTCAGAGGTGGTTGATGGCCAAGGTTGGAAAGAAGAAGGTTCGCAAGAACGTCGTACGCGGCATCGCGCATATCAAGGCCAGTTATAACAATACCCAGGTGACCATCACGGATGTCAACGGCGAAACCCTGGCTTGGGATTCGGCGGGCACCGTCGGCTTCAAGGGCGCCCGTAAGAGCACACCGTTCGCCGCGACGCGCGCTGCGGAGAATTGTGCCGCCAAGGCCCGTAAATTTGGAGTCCAAGAGCTGGAGGTGCGGGTGCGCGGGCCGGGATCCGGTCGTGAATCCGCCATTACCGCCCTGCAGAATAGTGGTCTGAAAATAAGTGCCATTGAAGACAACACCCCCCTGCCACACAACGGCTGCCGTCCGCCCAAAAAGCGGCGCGTGTAACGCCTGGCGGGAACGAACTGGTTAGACAGAATTCGCGCTGCGCTGAAAGATGCCTTGGGGCGATAATCGCGCGGCGCATTGGTTGGAGAAACACTATGCGGATGCGTTGGCTGGGTTTGGAACTGCCTACCCGCGTGGAGGCCGATCCGGCGGTCGCCACCGCGACCTACGGGAAATTTTCCGTGGAACCGTTTGAGCGCGGATTCGGGACGACTCTGGGCAACTCCCTGCGCCGGATTCTTTTAAGCTCCCTGGAGGGGGCCGCTCCCGTTTGGGTGCGTATGGCCGGCGCGGAACACGAGTTTGCCCAGTTGCCCGGCGTGGTCGAAGACGTGACGGACATTATCCTCAATATCAAGTCTCTGGTGGTGTCCCTGGAGGGCGAGGATGCCAAAACGCTGGCGGTCCGCAAAAAGGGGCCGGGCACAATCACTGCGGGGGATCTACAAGGTGACACGGCCGTGACGATTCACAACAAAGATCTGGTGCTCGCGACCCTGACCAGCGATAACACTTTCGACCTGGAACTGGAAGTTCGCAAGGGGCGCGGCTTTGTCACCGCCGCTGAAAATACGCCCGCGGAGCAGATCATCGGCGTGATTCCAATCGATTCGGTTTACTCCCCCGTCACCCGCGTGCGCTATAAGACCGAGGATATGCGCGTCGGCCAAAAGACGAATTACGACCGGCTGCTCATGGAAATCTGGACCAACGGCACCATCGCCCCCGGCCTGGCGCTGGTGGAAGCGGCTAAGATTCTGCGTAAACATCTGAATGCTTTTCTGCAACATTTCGAACCGGGAGAACTGGTGGACGCGCCCGTGGAAACGGACCTTCCGACCGTTCCGGTGGAACTTTCTCCCGAAGCGGCCGCCAAACTCTACCAGCCGGTGACCACCATGGGTATCTCCTCGCGGGCCTGCAACTGCCTGGAGTCCGCCAAGATCCATACCATCGGCGATCTGGTCCGGTTCACCGATGAAGAGCTGGACAAAGTGCGCAACTTCGGCAAATCCAGCCGGCGGGAAGTCAAGAAGAAATTACATGAAATGGGGCTGTCGCTGGGCATGCGTATCCCGGAACCAGAAACGCCCGCGGCGGTAACGGCGCCGGCGGCCAGCCAGGATGGGGCCAAGGATTCCTCCCAGGAGACGGCCAAGGATTCCGCCAAGGAGCCGGCGAAGGAATCCGCCAAAGAGACGGCCAAGGATGCGGCCAAGGACAAGGCGGCTGCCAGTAAGTCGTAGCCGCCCGGTACAAGGACTTTACCATGCGTCATCTTGTTTGCGGTCGCCGGTTGTCCCGCACCGCCGCCCACCGCCGCGCCATGCTCCGCAACCTGGCTCAATCGCTTTTCGAGCACGGTCAGGTCCGTACCACCGTGCCGAAAGCCAGGGAACTGGTGCGTTTCGTGGAGCCGCTGATCACCTTGGCTCGAAAAAATACGCTCGCCGCCCGCCGGACCGTGATCGCCCGCCTGCGTGACCGCCTCATGACCAATCCGAAGGAGCCGGAAAGCCTGCTCGACGATACGGTCGTGCAAAAGCTGTTTAAGGATATAGCTCCGCGCTACGTCGACCGCTCCGGCGGTTATACCCGCATCATTAAAACAGCCGAGTGGCGTTTAGGTGACGGTGGCGATATTGCCCTGGTCCAGTTGGTCGATTTCGCCGATTAGCTTGACAAGGTGATGAAAGACGCTAAAAAGGCGAACCCCACGCACCGCGCTTTAGCGCGGTGAACCGATGTAGACGGGTTTTAGGCTATAGGGGTTAGGTGTTAGAATAAACAGAATTGTAAGTACCCTGTCGAAGAGTCCCCACGGCGACTTTCAGTCCCGATGGATCGGGATAAACGGGCGCGTGGGGCGCCCGCCGTAGCCGGTCGGAGAATCGCCCCACCATGGAGACCAATGCCCCTAAGTTTAGTCGCCCGCGGCGACCCGCTGCGAGTGAAAACATGGCGCTGCGGAGGACGGAAAAAAACGGATGAAAAATAACCAGGTGCCGCGCTTCAGCCCCGGTGGATCCGGAGCCAGCCGGACCAAGGAGTGCCGCCATGGGCGAGCCACCGATTCTTCCTCACGATCCCGGTTGCATCTTTTGTCGCATCGTCGCCGGCCTAATTCCCTGTCACAAGCTCTACGAAAATGACACGCTGATCTGTTTTCTGGATATTGGCCCGGTTGTACCCGGCCATACACTCGTGGTCCCCAAAAGCCATTACCACAATGTTTTCGACGTTCCGGCCGAACTGCTCGGACACCTCGGCCAGTTTCTGCCGGCCATGGCCAAAGCGGTCACCGCGGCGGTTGAGGCGCCGGCCTGCCATATTTTGCTCAACAACGGTTCCGAGGCGATGCAGTCGGTGCTGCATCTGCATTATCACATTATTCCACGGAAGCGCGGAGATACTTTTTATGTGCCCTGGCTTCCCGGCCGACTGGATGTTGATACCGCCCGCGATTTGATCGTCCGGATTACCAAGCGCCTTGAAATTTAGATGGCTAACAGCCCGGCCGAGGACCGTAACCAGCAGCAGAGCGAGGCGGATCATGCGTCGCAGCCAGCTCGATGAAATGGCGGCTATTTTTCCCGGCGCGGATCAACAAGTGCTGGGGACGCTCCACCGCGGCACCGTGTTCTGCCAACCGCGCTGTGCGTTCACCACCGCGCCGGCGCCGGCGGCGTGCCTCGTTCCAATGGGATACATTTGCCGCGTGACCGTGCATCACACCGGTTTCCCGGAAGCGTTCTGGAAAAGCAGCCAGCGCGAAACCGCCACCCACCTGGAGGAGATCCGCCGCTTTCATGCCGCCCCCGTCCCCCAAGGTCGCGGCTGGGCGGATATCGGTTACCACTTTGCGATTGATCGCGTGGGACGCATCTGGCAACTGCGGCCAGTCCAGTTTCAAGGCGCCCACGTCAAGAATCACAATGACCATAATGCCGGCGTCGTACTGTTGGGAAATTTCGATATTCAGAAACCGCCACCCTGCCAACTGGATGGCTTGGTAAAATTTCTAACTGGTTTTTGCCGGATCTATCACCTGCCGCCCCGGGCTATCTTTACGCACCGGGAACTGGCCGATCAACCAACCTCCTGCCCCGGCCAGGCGTTGCAGCAATGGTTCAATGCCAACGGGCGCCGCCGACTCGCCTGAGCAGCAGCGTTGATCCGCGCCGGCCGTTAAGCCAGGCTTGGTGTCCAGCGGTTCGCCCCGCTATAATTTGGATGGAAAAGGTGATCACCATGCATTGGCAGCAACCGATACCGAAATCCTATTTGCAGATGCCTTCCCAGGAACTTTTCGCCCGTATCGCCCGGCGCAAGGAGCAGTTGGGCAGGAAGCTGGTGATCCTCGGCCACCACTATCAACAGGATGATGTTATCCAGTTTGCGGATTTCATCGGCGATTCGTTTGCGCTTTCGCGCCAGGCGGCGGGCCTTTCCGACGCCCAGTATGTCATTTTCTGCGGCGTGCACTTTATGGCGGAATCAGCCGATGTGCTCACGGCTCCGCATCAGCAGGTAATCCTGCCCGACCTGGGTGCCGGCTGCTCCATGGCCGATATGGCCGCACTAGATGACGTGGAAGACGCTTTCGCCGCCTTGGAGCAGGCCAACAGTGCCGACCCGGATTTCCGCCTGGTGCCGATCACTTATGTTAACTCCAGCGCCGCGGTGAAAAGCTTCGTCGGCCAGCATGGCGGAGCCGTCTGCACCAGCAGCAACTGCGAAAAAATCCTTTCCTGGGCGCTGGACGGGCAAAAGCCCGGTGCGCCGCCGCATACGAAGATCATCTTTTTTCCCGATCAACATTTGGGCCGCAACACGGGTTGGAAAATGGGGTTTTCGTTGGAAAGCATGGTCTTGTGGGATTACCGGAAACCGGCGGGTGGCCTGTCCGAGCAGCAGCTGCGCGACGCCACGTTTATCCTCTGGAAAGGCCACTGCAGCGTCCATCAGTTATTCCGCCCGGAACATGTGGAGCAAGCCCGGCAGCGACTACCGGGCGTGAAGGTGTTGGTACACCCGGAATGTAGCTGGGAGGTGGTGCGAAAGGCCGATCTGGTTGGTTCGACCGAATTCATCCGCCAGCAAGTTGCCGCCGCGGCGCCGGGTGACAAGTGGGCCATTGGCACAGAGGTGCACATGGTCAACCGGCTGGCCCGGCAGCATCCTGAACAAACCATAATCGTCCTGTCCGAATGCCAGTGTCTGTGTACGACCATGTACCGTATCGACCCGGCGCATTTGCTTTGGGTGCTGGACCATCTGGTCGCAGGCGAGGTGGTGAATCAAATTAAGGTGGATCCGTTCGATGCCTATTGGTCCCGCGTGAGCCTGCAACGCATGTTGGACATCACCGCTGGCCGACCTCTTCAAGAACCTCCCCAGCCGCCGCCGGAACACACGACAACCGCGGTAGCGTTGCCGGCACTGGTGTAACCTTCAGGACATGTGTTAAAATTCCACTGTCCTGAAAATAGCGAGGTGGGGCGCTACCCGCACCACCACCCTCGCCCCCGATAGCCCGAACGTTTCACCACAGAGAGAACACAGAGGGCACGGAGGAACATATTTGACAGCCGCGTGGATCGCAATCCCGCGGCCGTCGTGGCTACGCCCGTTACACGTCCGCAGGAGATAAGTGACGGCTTTGAACACGAGGATTTCAGCGAGAATGTGCCCCCATGGTCGCTGGAGGGATGGCTGGCGACGTGAAAAGACGGGCGGGGCGCGGAATCATGACTGGAGCTCGGCCATGCGTAACGTACTTATGCCGGCGTTTCTGGTGCTGTGGCTCATTGGCGGAACGGTCGGGCGGGGTCACGCCGCACCGCCGCCTAGCGACCAATATTTGACCGGTTATCTGACCGCCGTGTTACGGCTACGCTATCACGTGCACCCTCTGCGGTTGACGGTGCATCATGGCGTGGTGAAATTAACCCTTCCCTCCATGCCACCGCAAGAAGCCGCGCGGATAAAGAAATCGCTCCTGGCGGTTCCGGGAATCCGCGCTGTGGGTATCCGTACCATCCACTCCATCCCGGGTCCCCCCGTTGCCGCATCCGCCCTGCATCCGCTCCCGTCGCCAACGGCGGGGCAACCAGAAACCAGGAACCGGAAACAACAAACCCTACCGTTCCTCCCGCCTCTGCCGCGACAATATCGCCTGACCTTCTCCCCACCGGCCTGGAAACGGCACGGCCCTTTATACCGTTTGCCGACGGGATTTTTCCCTCCCGGCCGGTTATTTACGCCGTTATTAGCCGATCCGAAGTGGCCCGGCTCCTCCGCCGCCTACGCCCATTATTCCCCCTACCATCCGAACGGGTTGAAAGATGTGGTGGCGGTGAGTATTGGTGATACGATCCCGTTTTTTCGTGACAATCTTCCCGGCGGCTGGCAGGAAGAAGGCGGGATGCAGGCGGATGTCTATGCCTACTTCAACATGGACACGACGCATAAGGACTTACAAAACGCGGATTACTTCGTCGGCGGTTATGCGGCGTTTCGGCATCGTAATCTTTCCTTTATCGTTCGGTTCTTCCACCAAAGCTCCCACCTGGGCGATGAATTCCTGATCAACAATCCAGCGTACTATGCCAACTCCAGTGGCATACCCGGCACAGGTCTGCGCACCAAGATCAGTTACGAACAGATCAACAGTATTGTGTCGCTGGACCTGTGGCGCCGCACTTTCCGCGTGTACGGCGGCGGCGGCTACCTGGTCGATGTCGGGCCCAGCACGCTGGGTAAATGGACCTTCGAATACGGCGCTGAATATCATGGACCGGTGCTGTGGCGCACACCGTACACCCGCTG
Organism: Planctomycetota bacterium; assembly: GCA_021785435.1. Classification (GTDB taxonomy): domain Bacteria; phylum Planctomycetota; class Phycisphaerae; order WQYP01; family WQYP01; genus JAKCCC01. Next base: position 9,368 of record JAJYFE010000025.1, on the reverse strand, counting down.
GAATCCCGTCGCGGGCGCGGATTTCCAAAACTGGAGCTACAATCATTACGATACGGACATTTCGCTGCGCGCCGGCATCCAGGCAACCAACGGCCGACCCGACAGTCCGCGGCTGCAGTTTCTGCTCGAATTTTATACCGGCCATTCTTATTATGGCCAATTCTTCGTCAATCCAATTCAATATTTTGGCCTCGGCGTACACTTTTATTTCTGAGGAAGGAGTATGGCGTGTCTACGGCAACCATCGCACCGTTGGAGGTGGGAGTATGCAGCTGGTCGCTGCGGAATTCGGATTGGCCCAGTTTAAAGCGTCTACCGGAGACCTTACAGCTGCGGCTGCTGCACCTGGGGCTGGTTGAGGCGGTGGAACTGGCGGCGGATAAACAAGCCGCATGGGTGCAACAGGCCCGGAATTCCGGCTTGCTCTTCAGCGCGGCCATGATCGGTTTTCCCGGCGAAAATTACCACTCCTTGGCAACGATTAAAGCCACCGGTGGTTTTGTACCGGATGCCGAGTTTGAGACTCGCTTGAAACGGGTTGTGGCCGCCGGCCGAATCGCCCGCCAGCTCGGAATCTCTATTCTGACCACCCACGCCGGCTTTTTACCGCCCGCGGCGGAACGGGCCAATTTTCTCAAAATGGTTAAGCGGCTCCAGCGGGTGATCGACGCCCTGGCGGAATCCTCTGTGACCCTGCTCTTTGAGACCGGCCAGGAGAAGCCCACGGACCTGGCCGCGTTTCTAGCCGCGCTGGGGCGCGCCAATGTCGGTATCAACTTTGATCCGGCCAATCTTATCTTATACGGCGCCGGCGAGCCTGCCGCGGCGGTGGAAATACTTGGGCCCTGGATTCGCCAGATGCACGCCAAAGATGCGCGACGCAGCGTCGCAGCCTCCGGCGACCAATGGCGCGGCCAGGAATGCGTCTTAGGTGAAGGCGATGCCCAGTTGCCGCAGGTGTTGGCTGGTCTATGGCAGCGGGGATATCGCGGGCCGGTGATTATTGAATGGGAGGGTGGCGCGGATCAGTTGGCATCCCTACGGCGCGGCGCGGAATTCTTGCGCGGTATCATCCGAAATCTTCCCCGAACGCCCCACGAGGGGGCGGCCAAGCCGGCGTGAGCCAAGTTAAGGAACATCCGCTGGCGCAAGGCGGGCGGGACCTTTTTCCGCGCGCCACGAGCGGATGCGAGCCGGCTTGCCGGCGGCTAATTTTTCCAGGATGTCTAGGTTGATCTGATCCCACAACCGGCCGTTCGGGGCGAAACCTTTGGGAGTTTCGAGAATCTTGGGAATCGCCGCAAAGCGCTTTTGCCGGCAAATATAGGAAAAAGCGGGCAATCCCACACAACCACGCCCGATATGGGCATGGCGGTCCACCCGGCTGCCCCGCGGTTTTAAACTATCATTAAGATGCAGAACCCGCAGGCGATCCCGACCGACGATGCAATCGAATTGGCGTAGGGTGGCCGCCATGCCGCGCTCGGTGGTAATATCATACCCCGCCGCCAGAATGTGGCAGGTATCCAGACAGACACCCAGGCGATGCTCCGCACGAACAGCTTCGATGATCGCGCGGAGATGTTCGAACTTCCACCCCAGAGCCGTACCCTGGCCGGCCGTGGTCTCCAGACACAGGATGACATTTCTGCTGGCCGTTTGCTTAAACACACGCTCCAGCGAATCAATCATTCGCCGCAAACCAGCGGTTTCCCCCGCCCCACCGTGCGAGCCGCCATGCGTCACCAGGAAGGCGATCCCCAATTGGTCGCAGCGCTCCAATTCACCCGCCAAGGCCGCAATGCTCCGGCGCCGCAATGGCGCATCGCCGGCCGCCAGGTTAATCAAATAAGAATCATGCGCCACGATCTGCCGAAAGCCGAGGCGCGACGCTTCGCTGTGAAATTGGAGCACCGTGTCTTCCCGGAACGGCGGCGCCGTCCACTGCCGTTGGTTCCGGGTGAAAATCTGCACGGTCTGCAGATGCAGTGCTTCCGCCGCCAGCAACGCCTGATGCAATCCGCCGGCGATGGAAAGATGTGAGCCGAACATATTTTGGATTTTTTCCCAGGATGCCGCGGCCGGCGCCTAAGGACGAGCGCAGGTTGGACCAGTAGTAGGCACACTCCGATGTGCCGTCACACCAGTGGACCAGCCGCGGCACTTCGAGCTATGTCCACCGGGGCGGATCTTCAATCTGCTGCTGGAAGGGGCCACGGCGCGCCGCCAGCGATCCAATGATCCGTTCTGCGTTCCTTCTCAGGATGACTGGCCTGCCGCCTTCTTAGCCTGCATGGCTTCCAAAACCCGCATCGCTTCCGCGCTGGTGGAATCATCCATACCGTCGCCGGGTGCGGTATCCGATGCTTCCGCGCCCGGAGCGGGGCTGGTCTCCGCCACGGGACTGTTAGCCGGTGCCGCAGGCGCCGCCGCGGGTGAAGCGTTGGACGGGCCTGGCTCCGCGTCTTCCGCGGTCAGAACTATCGGCGTCGGCTCAATATTCTCAGGTTGGCCGTCAATCACCACCGTCAGGTTGATCGGTCCGACCCGGATCCGATCTCCCGCCTTCAGAGTTTCATCCGTGATGACGCGTTGGCCGTTATAGAACGTTCCGTTGGAGCTGCCGACATCCTGCAGCAACGCGCCCTTCTCGCTGAGCGTGATTTGACAATGACGACGTGACACTATCGCCAACGGAATCTGCAGGTCGCATTCCACCGCCCTTCCGATTAGCGTTTGCGGCTTTTGCAAGGGAAAATCGCGACGCTGGCCATTCCGCGTGAATATCACCAATCGTACATCCATTTCGCTTCCAGCCGGTTATGTGGTCCGTGGCGAGATTTCCGTCCGCCGATGGCTATTATATCGTAATGGAAAAAGATGCAACAATGCCCGCCCCCGGCGTTTACACCGGGTACACCGCTGGACCACGCCACCTGGCGGCCCCGGCGCCACCCGCTTCAACAATTTGTCCCGTCTCCGATTCCACTAGGCGGCGCACGCATGCCCTGCCGCTGATCTGCGCCACGGCGGCGGGGAAAGCCTTTCTTCGTCTGCCCGAGCCACGGCAACTGGATATCTTTCCACGCCTTGCCGGTATTTACGTGCACGTACCATTTTGTTCAACCAAGTGCCACTACTGCGATTTTTATTCCGTCGCGGACCAGCTTCACCAAAGCGGAACGTACCTGGACGCATTGGATCGCGAATTTGACCTGCAAACGGGACACTTTGGGGTGCCGGAGCCGGAAACTATTTTCATTGGTGGCGGCACGCCGACCCTGCTGACGCCATCGCACTTGGCGCGCCTGTTGGAAATTGTACGCCGTCACCTGAAAACTACCCGGCTAGTGGAATTCACGGTGGAAGCGAATCCCAACACGTTCGACGCGCAGCGTGCCACCGTGCTGAAACAGGCGGGGGTCAACCGCATTAGCTTCGGTGCGCAGAGTTTTATCCCCGAAGAACTCGTCGAGCTGCAGCGCGAGCATAGCCCGGAAGACGTGCCCAGGGCGGTGGACTTCGCCCGCGCGGCGGGGATTACCCGGATCAACCTGGATTTGATCTTCGGCATTCCCGGCCAAAACCTCGCCAGCCTCGAAACATCGCTCCGCCGTGCCGTGGCTTTAAACCCGGAACATTTATCCTGCTATAATTTAAGTTATGAACCGAACACGCCGCTGGCGGCGCGACGAGCCCGTGGGGATATCGCACCCCTGGACGAAGCCTTGGAACTGGCCATGTTTCGGCACGTGCAAACCATGCTGACGCAGCATGGTTTTACGCGTTATGAGATCTCCAATTACGCCCGCGCCGGCGCCGAATGTCAGCACAATCTGCACTATTGGCGCGGTGCGTTTTATCTGGGATTCGGCCCTTCCGCGGCGGGTCACCACAGCGGCTGGCGGTGGAAAAATAGCGCCAGCTTGAATCGATACACTCAGGCCTTGATCCGCGCCGCACCATGCCTGCCCATCGCGTCCCGCGAGCGGCTGACCGGTTGGGCGCGCTGGGGTGAACTGGCCATGCTACGGCTTCGGCTCAGCGCGGGCTTGCAGTATGGCCCCTTCCAGCGGCAAACCGGTGTGGACACGCGGGCACTGCTTGCGGGTGTGCGGCGTAAATATGAAGGCTTGGGATTGCTAAACGCTACGCCGGACGCTTTGGCTTTAACAGACGCCGCTGTGCCCGTGTCGGACACGATCTTGGCGGACGTGCTGGCGGCATTTGGCGCAAAGGATGGTTCTTTATGCCCTGCAGGCACTCTGCAAGGCGGGCCTTCGACCTGTGGAACATGAAAAATTTTCTAGCTCCAGGGTCGCCTGCGGCGACGTCCGCGCTGGGAAGGGGCCGGCGTGGCGATTTTCGGGACACTGTCAAGCCCTGAGGATTCAGGTTCGGCTCTCAGCAACGGACAGCTGCTTCGCGGAAACTGGGCGCCGCAAGCTGAACATCCCCGCCCAGGTGGCGCTAACGCCCGCCGGTGAAGAAAAAGGATCGGAATCGTGAGGAAGGCCAGCTTATTCACCATCTTTCTTATCGTGTTCATTGACCTGGTCGGTTTTGGAATCGTCTTGCCGAACCTGCAGCTTTATGGTCAGCAATTTGGCATCACGAATTACTTCTTCCTGGCTCTCATCGGGGCCACCTATTCCTTTTTCCAGTTTCTATTCGCCCCCCTGCTGGGGCGATGGTCGGATCGTATTGGTCGGCGGCCGGTGCTCCTGATCAGCCAGGCCGGCGCGCTGGTGGGTTGGCTGATGTTGTTCTCTGCCAACGCGTTTTCCGGCGCCGCGACCGGAATCGTGCTTATCTTCGCCTCCCGGGTGCTCAATGGCATCACCGGCGGCAATATTTCCACCGCCTTCGCGTACGTGGCGGATATCACCTCACCGGAAAATCGGGCGAAAGGAATGGGCGTTATCGGGGCGGCGTTTGGGCTGGGTTTTGTGTGCGGCCCGTTACTTGGCGCGGCGGTCAGCGCCACCCTGGGGCTTCGATACGTGCCTCTGGCGGCGTGTGTTTTCACGATCACCGCCCTGACCATGACTTGGCTGACCCTGGCCGAGTCCCGAACACCATCCGCTGCGGCAAGCCAGGGAACCACCGGGGCCCGGCGTTTCTCCTTTGGTGGACTTCGTCGCAGTCTGGCCCGTCCCATTATTGGACCATTGATCCTGCTGTTCTTCGTGAATGGCTTTGCCTTCGCGGGCATGGAACAGACGGCCAGCCTGCTGATTCAAAACCGCATCTATCCCATTGCCGCGATGCCCCCCCATTCCCCGCGGGTACCGGCGCTGCGGGAAAGTAGCGTCATCCGTCAAGCCGCGGCACAGCGCCGCGCCGCCGCGGGTTCCGCGGCACTGCGGAAAAAACAGGATGACCGCGCCTCCGTGGCTTCGGGGATTTTGTTCGGTCTCATCGGGATCATGATCGTGGTGGTGCAAGGGGGCTTGATCGGACGGTTGAGCCGGCGCTACGGGGAGCTGTCGTTGACGATTCTAGGGCCCGTGATCATTGCCCTTGGCCTGGTGCTCATGGGGTTGCCGGTGGGGCTGTGGACGTGGAATTGGACCGGCTTTTTAACCGGCGGGCTGCTGTTGGCCGTGGGCAGTGGTCTATTTAACCCCGCCATGCAGAGCCTGATCAGCCGCCATTGTTCCGGCGACGAACAGGGAGAGGTGCTTGGGGCTAACCAGGGCATGGCTTCCCTGGCCCGCGCCACCGGTCCGATCCTGGCCGGCGTGCTGTTCCAATATGTGTCTCCCGCCTGCCCGTATTACCTCTCGGCGGTGCTGTGTCTGGTTGTCACAGCGGCCATCTTTAGCCGACGCGAGCGGTTTCGTCTGCCAGCGCCAGTTGCCGCTGAGGCACGCCCAGACGCCGCCCCAGCCAAATAACGACGCCGAAACCGCAGAACCACCCAATCGCCCCACCGGCCAAAACATCGGAATAAAAATGCGCCTGCATCACCACCCGTGAAAACGCGACCAACCAGGCCAAAACCAGAAACAGCCGCCGCCCCTTGGGTGATAGATAGGTCAACGCCGCGGCCAAGGCGAAAGCCACCATGGCGTGGCCGCTGGGGAAACTCAAATCCGTTTGGGTAAAGAAACCTCGGCCCCATTGCCAGATATTGTAAACATGGCCTGCCTGCAGTGAGCCGTTGAGGTCGCCATTCGGCAATATCCCGATGGGGCGAATGCGACCGGCAATTGCTTTGACCAATTCGGAGACCGCCCCCGCCCCCAGCACGCCGCCGAGGGTCAGCGCGGCGGCCTTCCAGCCAGCGGGATCGTAAAACCAGATAAAAACGCAAATGAAGAGAACCTCACCGGGCTCGCCGACATCACGCAGAACCCGCCACTCACTTTCGGTGCGATGATAAAGACGGCTGTGCATAGGCGGGGTGAGTGTGCGCCACCATGGCGCGTTGGGATGCCGGACTGGATTGAGCCGTACCGCCTGCCAGCGATACGGATTTTGATTACCCATCAACCAGCGCGTGGCCCGCCACGCGAAGCGATCCAGACGGGCATTGAAGCTCAACAAAGCCACTTCCGCGGCCAATATCATGCCCAGAAGAATCAGATTCTTTTTCCCAACAGAATGGCGGTGAGACCGCGTATTCGGCCACCGGTTTATATTCGTAACGGCGATGGGGACCTCGCCGGCCACGGTTCCCCCGCCGTTCCGCCCTTCCGTGTCTGCGTGTCCTTGAGCGTTCATCCTGGTGTTTGTTTTCATCCCTGCTCCTGCAGCGCCGCTTCACCCTGCCGGCGCAGACGTTGGTAGCGCTGCTCGAGCAGTTCTGGGATCGGCAGCGCCTTTAGTCGGCGCAGCGTACGGTCGATGTAACGTTCCACGGCTTCCGCGGCGCCGCGGGGATGCCGGTGCGCCCCGCCCAGGGGTTCGCTGATCACTTCATCTACCACCCCCAACTGTTCCAATCGGCTGCTGGTGAGCTTAAGCGCCTCCGCGGCGTCGGCGGCATTCTCCGAGCCTTTCCACAGAATACCGCTGCAACCCTCCGGCGAAATCACGCTGTACCATGCGAACTGCATGATCGCCAGCCGATCCCCCACGCCCAGCCCCAGCGCCCCGCCGGAGCCGCCCTCGCCAATCACGACGCAGACAACCGGTGTCGCCAACTGTGACATCTCCCGCAAATTCACGGCAATGGCCTCCGCAATGCCGCGTTCCTCCGAACCGACACCGGGATACGCACCCGGGGTGTCGATAAGGCTCACCACCGGCAACCCGAACTTGGCGGCCAGTTGCATTTTCAGAAGCGCCTTGCGATATCCCTCCGGATGAGCACAGCCGAAATTGCAGGTAATTTTTTCCTTGGTATCCCGCCCCTTTTGATGGCCCACCAACATAATCTTGTGACCGGCAATGCGACCGGTTCCCGTGACCACCGCCGGGTCGTCGGCAAAGCGGCGGTCACCATGCAGTTCCTCGAAATCTTTGACGATCATTTCGATATAGTCGCGGGTTTGCGGTCGTGCCGGATGTCGGGCCACCTGCACCGTTTCCCAAGCCGACAAATGGTCATAGGTTTTTTTCACCAGCGCGGCAAGATTGCCGCGGAGTTGGGTAATCTCAGAGCCATAGTCGATACCCTTTTGCTCTTGCAACGCGATGAGTTCGTTAATCTGCCGCTCCAATTTCAGGATCGGTTGCTCAAACGCCAATCCCATCCCCACGGGGCGTGCGGACGGCGCCACCTTGGCCGATTCCCGCACCACCGCAGCCGGTGCAGTCGGCGCGATGCTGCGGTTCATTCGTTCGGGTTTCGCCCCTGCCCCGACGCCAGCGCCCCGGCGCCGTCTTACCGTGGAGGAAGGATTGGTTTTGCCATGGATGAAGCGTTTGGCCATAGAAAGTTTCAATCCGGTTGCGGTAACGGTCCTGCAAGTCGCCCCGCCGCCCCCTCATAGCCCGGAGTCCGCCGCGGGCGAATAAACGGGTCTTGGAGCGACGGCCGAGACGCTGTGACGGAGCGGCGCCGGTCTTCCTAGCCCAGAGCGTAAGCGACGGGCCTTGGGAACTCCCGTGGCACCCAACCCCGCGCTGCAGTTTAGTCGCTCGCGGCGACCTTGAGGCTATGCATATTTTCATACCCTGTAAGCAGCCCTGCGGCAGGCCGGCTGCCCACTTTTATAACAAGTTTTATGAAATAAGAAAAACCCGGCGACTATTGCCGCCAGAGAGGATCGTCGGCCGGAACACGGTAGATGCAGCGTAGGGCCAGGTCGCTGAGGATTGGCCAAGCCAGACGCCGCAGATCTAAGGTTTCCATCGTCGCGCCCGCGGCCCACCGCGGCGCGCCGCGACCGCAACGCAATTCTATACTGCAACGGCTCAGTACCGACCAGGGAGAGGATTCCAAGACACCCTCCCGCCGAACCAGCAGCTCAGCCTCTCGGCCCGCGGCATCCGTACCCTGCAACTTCAGGATGGCCGGATAACGCATCCAGTAGTCACCGCGGCGGCTGTGACGGATGAACCATCGGGGCTGATCTACAAATATTCTTTCGGCCTCCGGCCCAAATATCCCGATACTGCCAGACGCCGCGGCGGACCGGCGCCCTTCGGCGTGATGCCAGGTTAGCGCCCAATCCGCCCCGACCGCCCGTCCGCGGCTTAAAGCCCCGGCCTCCAGCGTCAGGGGTGACTTCCCGTAAAAATGATCGTGACCGCCGGTGCAGCGCAAGGGCATATCCAGCAAGACGGTCTCGCGGAGAGAATCGAGATGTTGAATCCGACCGCTGACCTGACAGTGCGGTGCGCTGATCACCCAGGTGGGATGCCCCCCCTGCGGGGAAGCCGGCCGCAAGGGCTGCACATGCTGTACGCCCGTGAAGGTCGGTTGAAAGGTCAGCTCCACCAGCAGGCACTGATCCGTACGGTAATGCGGCCCAGCCAGTGCGGCCACCATCGGATACCCCCGCGCCACGAGACCGAAGCTGCCGTCCTGGCGCAGCGTGATATGATTCGGGCCTACTGAAAATTCCGCGGATCCAGGCTCGCCCCTGGCCGCGCCCGGCGGATACAGGTTGATGGCCCGTGCCACCGGGCGGTACCCCTGGAAAAAGGAAATTGCCGCACCCGGATAGAGCGCCGGCGAGGCCTCCTGCCACGCTGAACCACTCCGCTTACGGGGCGAACGATAACCGGCCGCACTTTGGCGTAAATACTGCGGGTGGAAATACATCCCATCAAAGATATCCACCGCCACACCGCCGCCGCTGGCGTCGAACGCCTCGAAATGCCAACATTCATAGGCCCCGGCGGTAGTTTGCTGTCGCCAGCCATCCTCTTTCCAATGCGCCGCCCGTGCGGGGGGCAGGCCGGCCAGACCG